>CAXTPX010000022.1:0-12041 GCA_964246005.1 uncultured Burkholderiaceae bacterium
GGGGCGCATCGGGCGGGGCGCGGGTCAACACGCTGGACCAGGGGTTCCACGAGTCCGGCAAGCTCGTCCACGAGCGGCGCTGGGCGCCGTCGGAGCGGCGTGCCGAGCCCGTGTCGGAGACGTGGTGGTATCTGAACGGGCAGATGAAGGAGCTGATCGAGTACGCCACGGCTAGCGAAAAGCGTACGCGGCGCAACTCGACGTTCTTCGACAACGGCAAGCTCGGGTCCGAAGGCACGTGGCTCCTCACCGAAACGCGCTTCGATCGCGCGTCGCAGCCGATCGGGGTGCACAAGACCTTCGATCCGAGCGGGACGGTCCGGTCGGAGCGGGTCTACGACGACCGCGGTCGGGTGACGCGGGAGCGGGACTTCGACGAGCGGGGGACGCTGGTGCGGGACGACGAGGTGTTCGAGGACGGGTCGCGGAAGGCGGCGGGGCGATAGCCAACGAGGGCTACTCGTCGTTCCCCGCGGAAGCGGGAACCCCGTGTCGTTGCTTGGTCTCGGTCCGTCACCCAACGACGCTGCGTTCCCGCGTTCGCGGGAACGACGGGCCTCGGGAGCGGAGCACGCTCTCTTCCTGGTCGCCCCGGCGGAGGCCGGGGCCCGAGTTCGTGCCGATGCGATGAACGAGCAACTTGGGTCCCGGCCTTCGCCGGGACGACGAGCGAGAGCACCGTCGTTCCCGCGCAGGCGGGAACCCGGTGTCGTTGCCCTCGCCATGCTCCGCTCCATCCATCACCGATTCACATCGACCACCACCCGTCCACGGATCGAACCTGCAAGGATCTGGGACGCAACGCCGATGGCTTCCGACAGTCCCACGGTCCGCGCGATGCTGCCGATCGCGGCCCGGTCGAGATCCTTTGCGAGCCGCCCCCATGCCTCGACCCGCAGCGCCCGCGGCGCCATCACGCTGTCGACGCCGATCAACTTGACGCCGCGCAGGATGAACGGTGCGACGGTGAGCGGCAGGTCCATCCCCTGCGCGAGGCCGCACGTGGTGACCGTGCCGCCATAGCGCGTGGCAGCACATGCGTTCGCCAGCGTGTGCGACCCGACCGTGTCGACGACGCCGGCCCAGCGTTCCTTCTGCAGCGGCTTGCCGGGCGCGGACAGCGTCGCGCGGTCGATCACCTCGACGGCGCCCAGCGACTGCAGGAACGCCGCCTCGCTCGCCTTGCCGGTCGACGCGACGACCCGATAGCCGAGGCCCGTCAGCAGCGAAACCGCGAACGACCCGACGCCGCCGGTCGCGCCGGTGACGAGGATCTCGCCGGCCGACGGCGCCACGCCTTGCCGTTCGAGTGCCAGTACGCAGAGCATCGCGGTGTACCCGGCCGTGCCGATCGCCATCGCATCGAACGGCGTCAGCGCGCCGGGCAGTCGCACGAGCCAGTCGCCCGAGACGCGGGCCCGCTCTGCGAGGCCGCCCCAATGCGACTCGCCGACGCCCCAGCCATTCAACACGACGGGATCGCCCTTCTTCCAGTCCGCGTGGTCGCTCGTCGTCACCGTCCCCGCGAAGTCGATGCCGGGCACCATCGGGAACTTGCGCACGACCGGGGACTTGCCGGTGATCGCGAGGCCGTCCTTGTAGTTGATCGTCGAGTAGTCGATCGCGACGGTGACGCCCCCGGTCGCGAATGCCGGCAACGCGGCATCGTCGAGTTGCACGACCGACGCTTCGGTCGCCTCGGCGGTCTTCTGGAGCTGGATGGCGCTGAACATGACTTCCTTCGGTGGAGACGCTCGGACGGGACACCAGGACCGGAAGGTAAGCGAAGAATCCCATGGGCGCATCCGTCCGATCCCGGGCCACGTCGATCACCCGAAGGCGTCGGCGGCTGGAGCCTCGATGGTCCGGCGCTCCTCTTTGCCCCGGCGCTGTCGATAGCCTCTCGGGGACTCCGTGTCCCGAAGTCGTCCCGTAGCGCATCACGGCCTTCGAGAGAGCGCCTCCCGAAAGATCGAGATGTTGCGAAGAACCAGACGCGTCGACCCGGTCGGCTTCCGCCCGAATCGCAACGCCGCCGTGGCGTTGCTGGTCGGCATGCTCCTGATCGTCTGCGTGAACGTGACCGCCGCCTTTTCGGTCTGGCGTTCAAGGGAAGACAGCACGGCGGACTGGCTGCGATTCCTGGGGAGCATGGGCGAACTCGCCGGGCAGCATGCCGACCAGACCATCGCCGCCGCGGAAGTGCTGCTCATGCGCGTCACCGACCGCGTTCAGCGGGCTGCTCCCGCGGACCAGGAAGCGCTCGTTCGCCAATTCGGCACCAGGGAAGTCTTCCGGGAGCTGGAAGACTTCCAGGACGACCTGCCTCAGGTCGACGTCGTCACCATCGTCGCGGCCAGCGGCGATGTCGTGAATTTCTCGCGAGGCTTCCCGACCCCGAAGATCAATCTTTCCGACCGCGACTATTTCATCGAGCAGAAAAAGAACGACGACCTCGGACTCTATCTATCGGAACCGGTGAAGAACCGCGGTACGGGCAAGTGGACGTTCTACCTCAGTCACAAGATCGTCGACGCCAACGGTCGCCTGCTGGGAATGGCTCTCGTGGGGATCGAGGCCGATTACCTCGGCAAGTTCTACCGCACCATCCAGCTCGGCCATGAAGAGCCGGTTCTCACGCTGGCCCGCAATGACGGCCGCGTGCTGGCGCGCTATCCGCAGGACGACGTCATCATGGCGAAGACGTTGCACGGGAACGCCTACCGGATGATCGAGAGCCGCGCGCCGACACCCGCGCTCGTGCGGGGCCCGAGGACCACCAATCCGGAAGACACGCGCAATCGCCTGATGTGGTCCAAGGCATCGAAGGTCTACCCGGTGTCCCTGAATCTGACGGTCACCGAAACGCTCTATCTCGAACACTGGCACAGGAGCGCCACGCAGATCGGCGTGGGGGCGCTCCTGGTCAGTCTGCTCATCCTGCTGGCGACCTTGTACATTCGTCGGCTCCTGGTGAGACGGGACGACTCCGAAAGCGATCTGCGGGCGGCGTTCGTCGAACTTGCGGAAGCGAAGAGGCATGTCCTGCGGGCCAACGAAGACCTCGAACAACGCGTGCTCGACCGAACCGAGATGCTGGCTCGCGTCAACGACTCGCTCGATTCGGAACTGATCGAGCGGCGTCGGGTGGAGAGCAAGCTGGAAATGCTCGCCCGCTTCGACCCGCTGACGGGTCTCCCGAACCGCAGCCTCTTCATGCAGCGGCTCGACGAGGCGGTCGAGAAGGCCCTCCAGACCGGAAAACTGATGGGCCTGATGTTCGTGGACCTGGACCATTTCAAGTCGGTCAACGATTCCTACGGCCACGAAGTCGGTGACCTGGTGCTGCGCGAAGCGGGCTCGAGGATGCGGTCCCTGGTGCGGCACACCGATGTCGTTTCGCGCATGGGCGGCGACGAGTTCACCGTCGTCATCGAGGACGTCGAAGACTTCGAGACGTTTCAGGCCATCGCGAAGAAGCTCGTGAAGGGCTTTGCCGCACCCTTCTTCGTCGACAACAAGGAAGTGTTCCTGACCCTGAGCGTGGGCGTGGCCATCGCGTCGCAAGGTAGCCGGAACGCGAGCGACCTGATGAAACAGGCCGATTTCGCGATGTACCACGCGAAGGCCGAGGGCCGGAACGGCTTCCAGCTCCATTCCGCCTGCATGGAAGACAAGAGTCGAGAGCGCACCGCGGTCGAGTACGCACTGCGGCATGCGCTGGAGCGCGATGAATTCGAGCTCCACTACCAGATCCGCGTATCGGCAGAGACAAAGCAACCGGTCGGCATGGAAGCCCTGGTCCGCTGGAACAGCCCCGAGCTCGGCTTCGTGTCACCGGTCGCCTTCATCCCGGTCGCCGAAGACACCGGCCTGATCGTGCCGTTGGGGACCTGGATCCTTCGCACGGCCTGCAAGCAGCACGCCGCGTGGCAACAACAGGGTCTGCGTCCTGGCGTCATGGGCATCAACGTCTCGGCGAGACAGTTCCGCGAACCCGACTTCGGGACCGTCGCTGCGCAGATCGCAGCCGAATGCGGCGTGCGACCTTCGAGCCTCGAACTGGAGGTGACGGAAAGCTTGCTGATGAGCGACCCGCTGCACGCGCAGCGGCAGATGTCCGAACTGCGCGCGTTGGGGTTCGGTATTGCGATCGACGACTTCGGTACCGGCTTTTCGAGCCTCAGCCACCTGAAGCTCTTCCCGGCTTCGAAGCTCAAGATCGACAGGGCGTTCGTCCAAGGCATCGACGCGAATCCGCAGGACCAGGCCATCGCGTCCGCGATCGTCGCCCTGGCCAAGACCCTGTCGATGACCGTGACGGCGGAAGGCGTCGAAACCGCGGCACAGCTGGCCCAATTGAGCTTGATCGATTGCGACGAATACCAGGGGTTCCTGTTCGGCAAGCCTCAGACCGCGGAGGTTGTCGGCAGCTTGCTGCGGCAGGCCGGCCTCGAGATTCCTTCGCTATCGGCGGCTGCCGTGGCCGCAGGCTCGCCCGGCCCGAACGGCGAGGCCGCGATCGGGCGACAAGTCGCCCGCTCCTTTTCGCGGCAGGCCAATGCGGTCCGCCGAGCCTCGTGAGTCCCGGTCGTGCGCATTCGCCTGGCGATCGTCACACCGCTTCGTCCGGACGATCCGCGATACCGATCGTCATCGTCAGCGAGCGCGACCCGCCGGCCTCGATCGCGATCATTCCCGGCTTGCTCCAGAGGTCGCCCTCGAACCCTACCGGGTCGGCGACGCCCTGCCACGGCTCGATGCAGATGAAGCCGGCACCGGCGGGCTTCGTCCACACGCCGAGCATCGGGAAATCGTCGAATGCGACATCGACCTGCGGTCCCTGCGAAGCACCGTAGGTCAGGCGTCGGCTCGTCAGCCGATCGAAGATCAGCGCATCGTCGGTGAACAGGGCGTCGCGCAGCTTCAGCACGCGGCCTTCGACCGGGGTCGGCTGCGCATCCGGCAGCAAAAGACCGTTGCCGTCGATGCGGCGGATCGGTTCGGGCTCCGCGTGTTCGAAGCGGATGACGTGCGCAACGCGAGGCTGTCCGAACGGCAGCGGCCAGCGGAGTGCGGGATGGAAGCCGAAGCTCGCGGGCATCGCCCCGGTGCCCCGGTTGGCGATCGTCGCGATCATCCGCAGCGCGGCATCGTGAAGCTCGTATGCGATGTCGAGCCGGAAGTCGAACGGGTAGACCTGACGGGTCCGGGCATCGGCTTCGAGCCGCAACACGACCGATCGCTCGTCGTGCGCGACGACAGCGAACGACGCATGTCGTGCGATGCCGTGCTTGGCCATCGCGTAGATCGCGTTTCCGAGCCGATAGCGCCCGCCCGCGAGCATGCCGACGATCGGAAACAGGATCGGCGCCCGGCCCGCCCAGACCGCGGGATCGCCGTTCCACAGCAGCGCAGACTTGCGTCCGTTCGCGCCCGGCGCGTCGAGGCGCTGCAGTTCGGCGCCGATCGTCGAGACGTCGGCCGAGAGGCGGCCCGATGCGATCGTCAACGTCCGGGCTTCGTTCGTCATCGGGTCCTCATCCCTCGAGCGGAATGTCCGCCTTGCGAATGACGTCCGCGTACTTCGCGATCTCGTCGTCGATGAAGCGCGCGAAGCGCTCCGGCGTAGCGGACAACGATGCGATGCCGCCCTGCTTGAACGCGTCGACGACTGCGGGACGTCGGAGCGCGCGATCGATCTCCGCGTTGAGTCGCACGATGACCGCATCCGGCGTGGCCGCCGGCGCGATCAGCCCGTTCCACGAGTTCGACTCGATCGCCACCCCCTGCTCGGCAAGCGTCGCGATGCCGGGCGCGTAGACCGATCGCCGCGCCGTCGCCATGCCGACCGCGATCAATCTGCCCGCGGCGATCTGCGTACGGAACTCGGGCCAGTTGCCGAACATCATCGTCACGTGCCCGCCGAGCAGGTCGGCGAGCGCCGGACCCTGCCCGCGGTACGGCACGTGGACGAGATCCAGGCCCGTCCGCTGCTTCAGTTGTTCACCCGCCAGATGCGCCGACGTGCCGTTGCCGAACGACGCGAAGCTCATCGTGCCGG
Source organism: uncultured Burkholderiaceae bacterium (assembly GCA_964246005.1). Lineage (GTDB taxonomy): Bacteria > Pseudomonadota > Gammaproteobacteria > Burkholderiales > Burkholderiaceae_D > CAHJXF01. Next base: position 6,065 of record CAXTPX010000022.1, read on the forward strand.
GATGGGCGACGGCCTGTCGACGCAGGTCCGCGATCGATGCGATGCCCGCGCCCGGATGCGCGGCCAGCACATGCTCGGACATGCCCATCAACGCGACCGGCCGGAAGTCCTTCAGCGTGTCGTACGGCAGTTTCTTCCACAGCGTGCGGTTGGCCGCGAAGCTGTTGGCGACACAGACGAAGTTGTACCCGTCGGGCGCGGCCCGGGCGACCGCCTCGACCCCGATGATCGTGCCGCCGCCGGGCCGGTTCTCGATCAACATGCTCTGCCCGATCGACGCGCCGACTTCGCCACCGACGAGCCGTGCCACGTAGTCGGTCGTGCCACCGGGCGGGAACGGCACGACGATGCGGATCGCCCTGGCCGAAGGCCACGCCGCTTCGGCGTGCGAGACCATCGGCCAGGCGCCGCATGCCACTGCGGCCTTGACGATCGTCCGACGCGATAGGCTCACGTAGCCCTCCGCCTACGGCGCCACGAGCTTCCAGCGCCCGTTCTCGACCCGCACCAGCACCTGGCAGGTCGCATCGACACCGTTGTGGTCCTTGTCGCTCATGTTGAACACACCCTCGGCGGTCACGAAGCCCTTCAGGTTCTCGATGCCGTCGCGGATCGCCGCACGGTACTCGGGCGTGCCGTGCCTGGTGGCCTTGACCGCGGCCGTACCGGTGACCTGGCCGATCATCAGGAACGCGTCCCACGCGCTCGCGCCGAACAGCGTGCGCGTGTTCGGTCCGTAGGCCGCTTCGAAACGAGTGACGTAATCGACGGCCGGCTTCTTGATCGGGTTGCCGTCGGCGAGTTGCTCCGCGACCAGCACCGGCGCCGTCGTCATGAACGTGCCTTCGATCGCCTTGCCACCGAGCCGCAGGTAGTCGTTGTTGGCGACGCCCTGGGTCTGGTAGGTCGGACCCGTCCAGCCGCGCTGCGCGAGCTCGATCTGCGGCAAGGCGCCCGGCGTGCCCGACGCGGCGATGTAGATCGCATCGGGCTTCGCGGCGAGAATCTTGATCACCTGCCCGACCACGCTCGTGTCGGTCGTCGCGTAGCGTTCGCTCGCGACGATGCGGATGCCCTTCGCCGCGGCCAGGCGCTCGAAGTTCTTCACGAAGCCTTCGCCGTACGCGTTCGACAAGCCGATGACGCCCACGGTCGCGACGCGATTCTTCAGCGCATGCGCGATGATGACCTCGGTGGAGAACGTCTCGGTCGGCGACAGCTTGAACGCCCACTTGCGGTTTCCCTCCTGCGGCTCGACGATCGCGCCGCCGCCGGCGAGCGACAGCAGCGCCACCTTGCTCTCGCCGGCGACTTCGACGATCGCGAGCGACGGCGGCGTCACCGACGAGCCGACCAGCACGTCCACCTTGTTCTCGGTGATCAGCTTGCGCGCCGCGGTCGCAGCCGCGGTCGGATCGGAGTTGTCGTTCAGCACCGTGACGACCACCTTCTCGCCGCCCATCGTCTGCGGCCACAGCTTGATCGTGTCGTTTTCGGGGATGCCGAGCGACGCGCCCGGCCCCGTCAGCGACAGGATGACGCCGATGTTGATGTCGGCGGAAGCGGGCGCTGCCGCCGACGCGGCGAAAGCAGCCAGGAGCGCGAGCGCGTGCTTGCGGAATTCGATGGTCATGATCACGTCCCTTGATTGTTATGGTGCGTAACAGTTCGCTAACGCACCCGATACAGCGTCAGCTCGACGCGTCCCGGACGACGCGCGCCGATCGCGACCGCCATCGTGCGATTGAGTTCGGCCAGGCGGCTCGCCCCCGTCTGGAAGCGGATGAACGTGCGGAAGAAGTATTCGGACGGGTCCACCGGTGCACCGTCGGCCAGGCGCTGCAGCACTTCGCGCGGTCCGTGACGCATGCCGCTGCTGACGATCTCGACGCGTGCGCCGTCGTCGAGCGCGAGACTGTAGTGCGCCTCGATGTCGACGACGCCGTCGGCGCGGGCGATCTGCCAGTCGGCGCCGCCGGACACGACGACGCCCGACATCTGCGGTCCGTCGACGCGTCCACCGACGATGTCGACGAAGCGTCGTTCCCCGTACGGGCCCGTGCCGAGCGACACCATCGGCCCGACCTCCACGACCAGCGAGCACAGGTAGTCGTGAACGAACGGCGCGCGCAACGCCGCGGTCGTCGTCTGCGCCGTCATCGCGCGGTGCGGCCGGCGGCCGCGTCGACGGCGGCGCGGTCGAAGCCCGCGGTCTGCTTGTAGCGCGCCGCGATCGTCTCGAGTTCCGGCTGCCCGATCACGTCGTGGATGTCCGCGAAGCCGTTCGGTGCGCGCTCCTCCGCGATCTGCAACACCTCGTCGGGGCCCTGCCGACGGTTGGCCGCGACGATGGCCGCGGTCGCCGGGCGCCGCGCCGCGTCGTAGCGCACGAGCGCGTCCTCGACTGCATCGCCGATCGCGAGGTCCTCCGCGAGTCGTCGCGCATCGAGGATCGCCTGCGACGCGCCGTTCGACCCGATCGGATACATCGGATGGGCTGCGTCGCCGAGCAGCGTCACCCGGCGATCGCTCCAGCGTGGCAGCGGGTCGCGATCGACCATCGGGAATTCGTACGCCGCGCCGGCCCGCTCGATCAGGGCCGGCACGTCGAGCCAGTCGAACGTCCACGGCTCGAACGGCTTGCCGAAGACGCTCGCGTCGACCCGTCGATTCCAGTCGGTCGCGGGCGGCGTCCTGTCGGGGTCGTCGGCGGCTCGCACGCGCAACTCCGCGATCCAGTTGATCGACGCGCGGCCCGAGCGCGCGGCTTCGGCCGAGATCGGGTATGCGATGAATTTCTGCGATGCGTGTCCGGCCCACACCATCGTCCGCCCGTCGAGGAACGTGTCGACCTCGGTGATCGCACGCCACAGCATGCAGCCCGAGAAGCGGGGCGGCCCTTCGTTCGGGAACATCGTGCGGCGGAGGACCGAATGGATGCCGTCGGCACCGATCAACAGATCGCCGCGCTCGTCGTCGAGCGGTGTTCCGCTGCGCCGGTCCTCGAAGCGCGCGACGACGCCGTCGTCGTCCTGTCGGTAGTCGACGAGCGACGCGCCACAGCGTACGGCGTCGGGGCCGAGCCGCTCCTCTACCGCGCGATACAGGATCATGTGGAGTTCGCCGCGGTGGATCGAGAGCTGCGGCACCGGGTACCCCGCCGCGAGCCCACGCGGTTCCTGCCAGATGCGCTGACCGAACTTGTTCACGTACAGCAGCGACCCGGTCTCGATGCCGGTGGTCCGCAGTGCATCGAGCAGCCCGAGCTCGTGCAGGAACAGGACGGCGTGCGGTTGCAGGTTGATGCCGACGCCGAGCGCGCGGACCTCCTGCGCGGCTTCGAAGACCGACACGCGATAGCCGATGCGGTGCAGCGCCAGCGCCGCGACGAGGCCGCCGATGCCGCCGCCAGCGATCAGCGCGCGACCCCGATGCGCTGATGTTCCATCGATGATGGCCTCATCGATGGTGGCTCGGTCCACGCCCGGTTCGTCCACTGCGGTCTCCTGCTCGTGCGACGCAGTCGGTCGGCCGCGCGAATGATTGTTATGTTGCATAACATGGTCGACCGGTCACTTCGGTGTGTCAAGCGGGCGTTGCAGCGAAGCACGTCGTGACAAATGCGTCGCGGTGACGCCCGCCGCTTCCGCTACGATGCCCGCCATGCCTCGCATCTCTCCCGCTCCCCGACGCTTCGAGCGTCGCGTGCCCGGCATCGAGTACGGTGTCCTGGACACCCTCGTCGGCTATGCGTTGCGTCGCGCGCAGATCGCGATCTACCTGGATCTGGAAGCGACGCTCGGCCCGTACGACATGACGCCGCAGCGCTTCTCCTCGATGGTGCTGATCGCGGGCAACGGCGGCATCACGCAGAGCGATCTCGGTCACGTGCTCGGGATCGCACGTTCCGGCGTGGTCCAGCTGGTCGACAGCCTGACGACGCGCGGCTGGCTGGTGCGGCAGGCGCACCGCACGGACGCGCGCGCCTGGACGCTGCTTCTCACACCCGCGGGCCGCGCGCACCTCGCGATCGTTCGACGACACGTCCGCGCACACGATCGACGGATCGCCCGGCACCTGACCACGGCGCGGCGTGCCGACCTGATCGAGCTGCTCGATTGCCTCGGCGATGGCCAGCCGCCGCGGAGCGGCATCGACGCCGACGATTGACGGCCGATGGCCAAGAAGACCCTTCGTCGATTGCTCGAGAAGCCGTTCGGCAGCGAGTGGGATCAGCTGTTGCGACGAATTCGCAGACGCGACGCGCGACGCTTCCTGATCTTCTGGAATCGCGGACTCGGCGACATCGCGCTCGGGTTGTTCCGGGTCGTCGAGGAACTGCGGCGTCATGTGCCGGAAGCGCATGTCACGATCGTGTCGCGCGCCGATCTCGCCGATGCACTGACGCTGCTGCAGATCGACGACGTTCTCGTCGACCCGGCGCTGATGCGCAACGACCGTCGAGAGGTCGCAGACGTCCTCGAGCGCCTGCAGGTCCCATCCGAGCGATTCGACCTGATCCTCGGTCGACCCGACCCGACGCACTGGTTTCGCCGGGCACCACGCATCGCGCCCCGACTGCACTGGCGAAGCGACTACGACGCGTTGGCGAACCGCTTCGACGCGCCGCTCGGTCACGACCGGTCGCGCATCGACGTCGCGGTGCACGTTAACTCCGAGACGGGCGCGTTCTATCGCTATCGCAAGGACTGGCCGGTCGAGTCGTGGCGGGCCCTGTTCGAACGCGTGCAGGCGCGGCGTCCGGTAAGGTTCGTCCTTTTCGGACATCGGGCCGACGGTCACTTCGCGGACCTCGACTGCATCGACCTGCGCGGCAAGACCACCCTCCTCGAGATGATGGCGTTGATTCGTAACCGCTGCCGCGTGCTGGTCGCGCCGGACAGCGGCGTGCTGACCCTCACGTACTACCTCGACGGCGATGCGCCGCTCGGCGTGGTGTCGCTCTGGGCCGATCCACGCCAGGGGATCATGAAGCAGGGGGCGCCGTCGCCGAATCCGGCCCTGCGACATCTCCCGATCGTCGCGCCGGACGAACGCATCGAGAACATCACGATCGCACAGGTCGAAGCGGCACTCGACGAACAGATCGATGCCGTCGTGGGCCCGGCGTCGTCCGATCGCAGCGCCGGGTCGCGCGTCGCGATGCAGACCCGGCAGGAGACGATGTGACCGCTCGCGGTCGCGGGACCTCGTGGGTCGACCTCGCACCGGCGCTGTTCCTGTTCGTGCTGCCGGTCGCGCACACGACGCCCCTGCGCATCGCGTGTCTCGTCCTGTCGGTCGCGACTGCGATCGTCGCGCGTCACCGCAGTCGATCGGCCGGTCGTCCACCGCTCGGGCTCGGTCTCGCGATCGGCTACTGGATCTGCGTGTGCTTCGTGGCCTCGTGGACGAGCATCGAACCCGGCTATTCGTGGGGCGAGTTCCGCAACGAGGTGCTGAGCACGATCGTCGCCTTCGCCGTGTTCTACGCGCTGACCGACGACGAGCGCGCGTGGCGTCGCTGGTGCGCGACGCTGTTCGGGTCGTTCGTCGCGATCGCGTCGATCGCTGTCGTCAGTTATCTGCTCGGCATCAACTGGGAGCGCGGCGGGCTGGTCGGCGACCGCAACGCCTACAGCACCTACGTCGTCCTGATCGTGCCGTTCCTGTTCTTGCTGTGGGTCCGCGGCGTCGGCCGGGGGTCGCCCTGGCGTGTCGCAATCGCGGTCGCGGTCGTGCTCGCGCTCGTCTCGGGCGCCTTCACGCAGAACCGCAACATGTGGTTCGCGATCGGAGTCGAGGCGATCGTCTTCGCGGCGCTGGTCTGGTTCCGCCTGTCGGTCAGCGAGCGGCGTGGCGTGCGCAGGCGCTACGTCGCGGCCAGCCTGATCGGCCTGGTGGTCTTCGGCGGCGCGCTCGCGTTCGTCATCGAGCAGAAGGCCGCGATCTCGAAGACCAGCACCGAGGAGCAGGC
>CAXTPX010000023.1:0-11892 GCA_964246005.1 uncultured Burkholderiaceae bacterium
GCTGCTGCTCGAACTGGTCGGGTTGCAGGGGCCGCAGGTGGTGCGCTACCTGCTCGGCGACGAGAACTCGAAGATCAGCTGCGCGATCGGCGACTTCGCGATCACCAACGGCGACCTCGCGACGCAGACGTCGCTCGTCGACACCGACATCAACGTCATCACGTTCGTCGGCAATGCGAACTTCGCGACGGAGCAGATCGACTTCAAGGTCAGCCCGCTGCCGAAGAAGCGCAGCATCGGCGTGTTGCGCACGCCGTTCAACATGTCGGGCACGTTCGCGAACCCGAGCGTGCTGCCGGACTTCGGTCCCCTCGCGCTACGGGCCGGCGGCGCGGTCGCGCTCGGCCTGATCAATCCGCTCGCGGCCTTGATCCCGCTGATCGAGACGGCGCCGGGTCAGGACAGCGACTGCCCCGCATTGCTCGCGAAGATCAGGAACGCGCCGGTGAAGAACACCGACAGCCCGTCGCAGGTCACGCCGGCGACGAAGAAGGGCCGCACAGCCGGTTGATGCAAGGAAAGCGCGCGGCTCAGCGTCGGCGCATCACGTGCGACCAGACCGTACCGATCTGGGTCTGTGCGACCAGCTCGTTGCCGGTCTGCCGCGCGAACGCCTGGAAGTCGCGCACCGAGCCGGGATCGGTCGCCATGACCCGCAGCAACTGTCCGCTCGTCATCGGGGACAGCGCCTTCTTCGCGCGCAGGATCGGCAGCGGACACGCGAGTCCGCGGGCGTCCACCTCGGCGTCGATGTGCAGTTCGGTCGTCATGGAGGAGGGGTGGGTGATGGTTCGCGTGGCGGCAGGTCGATGAACTCGACCTCGAGTCCCCGGGCTCGCATCCAGTCGGCCATCGCGTAGCCGGTGCCGGCCCGCCACGGTCGCAGCCGCGCCGGTGCGACGAGGCGGAACTCGGCCAGCTCCTCGTTGAGCACGATCGTGCCGCTGGCCTCGACATGATAGGCGATGATCAACTCGTTCTTCCGCATGAACTCGTAGACGCCGATCAGCGTCATCCGGTCGACGTCGAGGTTGGTCTCTTCCTTCAGTTCGCGCGCCATGCCCTGTTCGGGCGTCTCGCCGGCCTCCATGAAGCCGGTGATCAGCGCGAACATCCCGTTCGTCCACAGCGCGTTGCGGGCGAGCAGGATGCGACCCTCGTACTCGACCAGCGCGGCCAGCACGGGCAGCGGGTTGTTCCAGTGCGTGAAGTGGCACTTCGGACACGCCGGACGCACGCGACCGCCGGTGTCGCGCGGCTCGAGCGGCGTCGCGCATTCGGGACAGAAGTTCCAGGTGGTCACTTGTCGCTGCCGGTGACCGCGTCGGCTGCCTTGCCGACCCCCTTGCCGACGATCTTCACCGTGCCGACCGCCGCGTCCGCCGCGACGCCGACCGTCTTGACCGCGACCGTCGCGGCCGTGTCGGCGACGGCGATCACGGCACACCCGCCGAGCAGCGCCGCGGCAACGAGGGCGACGAGCGATCTCATGCCGCAGGGCCCGGCAAGGTCGGCGGCCTCGGATGGAGCCGCGCCATCGACAGCGCGTCGACGAAGGCACCGTCGCGCAGCGCGTAAGCGCGATGCGTTCCTTCGACGACGAAGCCGTGGCCCTCGTACAGGCGCCGCGCCGCATCGTTGTCGATGAACACCGTCAGCTCGATGCGCAGCACGTTCATCCAGTTGTCCGCCCGATCGATCAGCGCGCCGATCAGCGCCGCGCCGATGCCCCTGCCCTGCCAGTCGTCGCGGACCGCCATGCCGAGCGCGGCGGCATGGCGCCTTCGTTGCGACGGGCCGACCGCCTCCAGCGCCGCGCTGCCGACGAGCTCCCAGCCGGACGTCCCGTCGCCATCGACCCTCACCTCGGCCACGAGCACGACGGCATCGGGCTTCGGTTCGGCGAGCCGGCGACGCCAGTGTTCCTGCGACGCATACGGCAGCTGCAACGTGCCTGCGAGCGCCTTCGGCGAGCTCATCGTCGCGCACACGGCCGCGTAGTCGGACGGCTCGACGGACCGGATGCGCAAGCGGTCCGCGTCGATCCCTGCGTGACCGGCCCTGGTCATCGCGTCAGTGCGACTTGCCGCCGAGCGAGCCGCGGTTGTAGTCGGGGTCGCCCGGCTTGATCGTGCGGCCGATGCCGAGGATGCCGCCCTGTTCGAGCGACTTCGCGCGCGACTGCTCACTTTCGTACGCTTCGACGACCGGCCGTTGCGCCTCGGCCTTCTTCGTCTCGACGTATTCCCAGCGACCGTTCGGGTAGAGGCGGATGCGATCGCCGGCCGCGGTCGTGCCGTCGATCGGCGGAACCGTATCGGCAGCGGTCGCGGCCTGTGCGCCGAGCGCCGCCGCCAGCACGAACGCCGAGCTTCGCATCAGACGCGCTCCTCGACGAAGCCGCGCACCGACGCCAGCGCGGCGCCGAGCTTGGCCGGCTCGGTGCCGCCGGCCTGCGCCGTGTCGGGCTTGCCGCCACCCTTGCCGCCGACCTGCTGCGCGACGAAGTTGACGAGCTCGCCCGCCTTGACCCGCCCGACCAGGTCGGGCGTCACGCCCGCGATCAGGCTGACCTTGCCCGCGTCGACGGTCGACAGCACGATGACTGCGCTTTTCAGCTTCGTCTTCAACTGGTCCATCGTCTCGCGCAGCGCCTTCACGTCCGCGCCGTCGAGCTGGGTCGCGAGCAGGCGCAGGCCGTCACCGGACTTGCTCGACAGGTCGATCGCCTGCGATGCGAGGTCGTCGCCCTGCGACGACGCGAGCTTCGACTTCAGGCGACCCAGTTCGCGTTCGAGCGCCTTGACGTTCTCGAGGATCTGGCCGATGCGTTGAGTGACCTCGTCGGGCTGTGTCTTCAGCACCGAGGCGACTTCGTGGATCTGCGAGTCGAGCGCCTGCACGACGGCCACGGCCTTCTCGCCGGTCACGGCTTCGATGCGCCGCACGCCTGCCGCGACCCCGCCTTCCGACACGATCTTGAAGAGGCCGATGTCGCCGGTGCGCGCCACGTGCGTGCCGCCGCACAACTCGTGCGACGTGCCGATCTCGAGCGTGCGCACGACGTCGCCGTACTTCTCGCCGAACAGCGCCATCGCGCCCTTCTTCACGGCCTCGTCGTACGGCAGCACGTTGATGCGCGTCGCGATGTTGGCGAGCACCTCCCTGTTGACGATGACCTCGACGCGACGCAGATCGTCGGCCGCGATCGGCGCGCCGTGCGAGAAGTCGAAGCGCGTCTTTTCGGCATCGACCAGCGAGCCGCGCTGCGCGACGTGCGTGCCGAGGACCTCGCGCAGCGCCTTGTGCATCAGGTGCGTCGCCGAGTGGTTGCGGATCGTGGCCGAGCGGCTCGCCTCGTCGTCGACCGCCTCGATCGAGTCGCCGACCTTGAGTTCGCCGCGGGCGAGACGGCCGTGGTGGCCGAACACCTCGGGCTGCACCTTCAGCGTGTCCGCGACATCGAACTGTGCGCTGGCGTTGACCAGCACGCCCGCGTCACCGACCTGCCCGCCGGACTCCGCGTAGAACGGCGTGCGGTCGAGCACGACGATGGCGTCGACCGCGGCACCGTCGTCCGCGGCGATCCGCTCGACCGAGGTACCGGCCACGTACAACGCAGTCACGGTCGCGTGTTCCTTCAACTGCTCGTAGCCCACGAACTCCGTCTTCGCGCCGCTGTACTCCACGGCGCCGGCGACCTTGAACTTGCCGGCCGCGCGGGCCTGCGTACGCTGCACTTCCATCGCCGCGTCGAAGCCGGCGAGATCCACCTCGACCTCGCGCTCGCGGCAGATGTCGGCGGTGAGATCGACCGGGAAGCCGTACGTGTCGTACAGCGTGAACGCGACCCTGCCGTCGAGCGAGCCGCCCTTCGGGATCGTCGCGAGTTCGGCGTCGAGGATCTTCATCCCGTTCTCGAGCGTCTCGCCGAAGCGTTCTTCTTCCTGCTTCAGCGTGCTCGCAATGCGCTCGCGCTGCTCGACGAGTTCAGGATAGGCCGCGCCCATCTCGGCGGCGAGGTCGGTGACCAGCGCGTGGAAGAACGGTCGCGTCTGCCCGAGCTTGTAGCCGTGCCGGAGCGCCCGCCGCACGATCCGGCGCAGCACGTAGCCGCGACCCTCGTTGCCGGGGATCACGCCGTCGGCGATCAGGAACGAACACGCGCGGATGTGATCGGCGATCACCTTCAGCGAGTTGTCGGCGAGGTCGGTCGTGCCGGTCTCGCGCGCTGCGGCCTTGATCAATGCCTGGAACAGGTCGATCTCGTAGTTGCTGTGGACGTGCTGCAGCACCGCCGACAGGCGCTCGAGGCCCATGCCGGTGTCGACCGACGGCTTCGGCAGCTTGTGCATCACCCCGGCGTCGTCGCGGTTGAACTGCATGAAGACCAGGTTCCAGATCTCGATGTAGCGGTCGCCGTCCTGCTCGGGCGAACCGGGCGGGCCGCCCCACACGTCCGGACCATGGTCGTAGAAGATCTCGCTGCACGGGCCGCACGGGCCGGTATCACCCATCGTCCAGAAGTTGTCGCTGTCGAACTGCCTGCCGCCCGGCTTGTCGCCGATGCGGATGACGCGCTCCGGTGGTACGCCGATCTCGTTGGTCCACAGGTCGAACGCCTCGTCGTCGTCGATGTAGACCGTCGTCCACAGCTTGTCCTTCGGCAGTCCGTACACCTCGGTGATCAGCGTCCACGCGAAGCGGATCGCGTCGCGCTTGAAGTAGTCGCCGAAGCTGAAATTGCCGAGCATCTCGAAGAACGTGTGATGCCGCGCGGTGTAGCCGACGTTCTCGAGGTCGTTGTGCTTGCCGCCCGCGCGCACGCACTTCTGCGACGTGGTGGCGCGCACGTACGGCCGTTGTTCGACGCCGGTGAACACGTCCTTGAACTGGTTCATCCCGGCGTTCGTGAACAGCAGCGTCGGATCGTTGCCCGGCACGAGCGACGACGAGCGCACGATGGCGTGTCCCTCGGCTTCGAAGAACTTCAGGAACCTGTCGCGGATTTCAGCGGACTTCACGGATGGCCTTGCTTCAGAGGGTTTTCACGCCGTGGGACCGCGCGGCCTTCGCCAGCGCGGCTTCGTTGGTGGCGATCGGCAGGTGCTGCCGGATGGCGAGTTCGAGGTACGTGGCGTCGTATGCGGTCAACCGGTGAGCATCCGCAAGCCTCCGGATCGCGGGCATGTCGGGCAGGTCGGTATCGATCCGGATGTCGAGCATAGCGAAATACCCGATCACGCGGTCGACCCCGGCGCCGTCGATGCGCTTGCGGCGCTGCGCCGACAACAGCCCGTTCAGTACCTCGGCTTGCCAGATGCATGGGACGCAAAGGACGTCGAGGGCCAGCGTCTGCAAGAGACCTTCGCTCCGTGCGTCGTCGTCATCGGGCAGCACGAAACCGAGTGCGATCGATGCGTCGATCACATAGTTCATGTGCGATGGATGGCTACTTGCGCCCTTCGTTGATCAGGTCTCGCGCCTTCAGACCGCCGAGCGAGTAGCGTTTGCGCAATGCGCGAAATCCTTCGACCACCTCGGCACGACGGGCAGCGGCTGCCGCTCGCTCGTCGACCACCGGTACGAGCTTGGCGACCGGCCGGCCGTGCCGCGTGATCGTGATCTCCTCGCCGCGCTCCGCGCGTTGCAGGAGTTCGGACAAGTGAGTCTTGGCTTCGAACGCGCCGATCGTTTCCATGCTGGCCCCGGTCTGGTTGAACTGGTTGATTATAGCGTCGGCGGTTCGCGCTTCATCAGATCGATCCGGTCGGTGCAGACCGCGTCCACGCCCCAGGCCAGTAACTTCCTCGCCCGCGACGGCTCGTCGACCGTGTAGACCATGACCGCGAAGCCTGCCGCCTGCAGCCGCGCGACCTCTTCGCGATCGAGGTGGCGATGATCGGCGTGCACGCTGACGCAGCCGAGTGCCCGGGCCGACGCGACAGCGTCGGCGGGCAGCGCGCCGAACAGGAGTCCGCGGGGTACGTTCGGCGCCGCCGTGCTCGCTGCTTCGAGCGCAGCGGGGGCGAACGACGAGAAGAGGATCGGGAGCCCGTCGCGCAGGGCGAGCGCCGCCGTCACCTCGCCGACGACGCGCCCCGTCTCGACCTCGCGCCCCGGCGACGGCTTGATCTCGACGTTCATCCACACGTCGTTCGCGACGCAGAAGCGCACCACGTCGTCGTAGCGCGGCACCGGCTCTCCGGCGTAACGCGGCCCGAACCAGGAGCCCGCGTCGCGCAGGGCGAGGTCGGCATACGACGTCGTCGCGACGCTGCCGATGCCGCCGATCGTTCGCCCGAAGTCCGGATCGTGCATCAGCACGGGCACGCCGTCCGCGGTCAGCATCACGTCGAACTCGACACCGCGGTAGCCGTAGGCGATTCCGGTACGGATCGCCGCCAGCGTGTTCTCGGGCGCGAGCGTTCCGCCACCGCGATGCGCGATCGATCGCGGGCCGGGCCAAGGGCGACGCGGCCGCATCATGTCACGTCTTCTTGAGAACCTTCTTGACAGCGTCCTTGATCTTCGCAGCCTTGCTCTTCGGCGGTGGCGGCGCGGCCGTCGCGGCCGACTGCATCGCGATGTCGCCGAGGCGCACCGCGTCGTCGAGACCGAGTTTCGGCGGCTTCTCGCCCGACCAGACCGCGTCGAGTTGCTGATCGATGATCGCGCGGACCTTGTCGTAGTTCGGCAGGCGGATACCCCGCGAGGTCGGCGCCAGTGTCGCGGTCGCGCCCTTCATCACGGTGGCGAGGCCGGGATACTTGTCGTAGAAGCCGGTGCGCTGCGACACGAGATACGCCGCGCTGGTCCAGGGCAGGCTGCCCGTCTTCTGATGCCACTCGACGGCAACGACCGGCGTCGCGAGATACGCGAGGAACGCCGCGATGCCGTTGTACACGTCGCGCGTGCGCCCCTCGACCGCCCACAGCGCCGACCCGCCGATCAGCGTGCTGGACTGATGGGCACCCTCCTCGTAGAACGGCAACGGCGCGACGCCGATGCCGAATTTGGCGGTCGTCGCGATGTCGCCGAGCGACCCGCTCGCGGTCGTCAGCACGCCGCACTCGCCGGACGCGAAGCGGGCGTCGCCTTCCTCGCCGTGTCCCGACGGGTGATAGAGCTCGCTCTTCACCCAGCTCGTCATCAACGCGATGTGGCGCACGTGCAGCAGGTCGTTGAACGTCAGCGCGGCGCCGGGGCCGTCGAGTCCGTTGTTCTTCGTGGCGATCGTCTCGCCGTGCAACGCGCTCAGGTTCTCGATGTGGATCCACGTCGGGTCGCTGCTGGTGTAGCTGCACTTCATTCCCTTGCCGAAGTCCTGCAGCGTGATCAGCTGCTTCTGCAGGTCGCGCCAGGTCGCCGGCGGCGCATCGGTCGGCAGCCCGGCCTTCGCATAGGCCGCGAGGTTGTACATCAGCACCGGGACCGACGCCTCGAGCGGGAAGGCCCGCAACCGGTTGCGGTCGTCCTTGATGAACGCCACCGCGCCCGGAATGAAGAAGTCGAAGTCCTTCGACTTCGCGAGCGGCAGGATGTCGTAGATCGGCTTGATGCCGTTCCTGACGCCGAGGACGTCGCCGGTCTCGCCCTCGCCCGCCTGCAGCAGGTCCGGACCGTCGGGCAGGCTCATCGCGGCGATGCCGGCCAGCGTCGTCGCCCGGTCGTCGCCCTTGTAGACCAGGTCGACGTGATAGTTCTTCTGCTCTGCGTTGAAGGCGGCGACCATCGACTCGAAGGTCTGGGCCGACACGCCGGTCAACGAATGCCAGATGCGGACCTCGGTGGCGGCGACCGCGAGCATCGGGAACGTGAAGACAGCAGCGATCGCGACGGCGCGAACGATCGCGATCAGGCAGGTGGAGCGGTGGGGACCCGGGTGCATCAGGGCGTTCCTCGAAGCGTTGAGCGGAGGCGGATTATAGTCAGCCGCCTATCCGATTCCTCGTCCCGTCCGGGGTGAAGTCAACGATGATCAAAACAACGTCGCCGCGTGCGCTCGAAGGGGTCCGCGTACTCGACCTGACCCGTGTCCTCGCCGGTCCGTATTGCGGGCAATTGCTCGCCGACCTCGGCGCCGAAGTGATCAAGGTCGAGCGGCCTGCGTCGGACGGGCATGGCGGCGGCGACGACACGCGCGCCTGGGGACCGCCGTACGTGAAGGACGCCGAAGGCCGCGACACCGACGTGTCGACCTACTACGTCGCGGCCAACCGCGGCAAGAAGTCGATCGCGCTCGACCTCGCGAGCATCGAAGGGCAGCGCACGGTGACGGCGCTCGCGATGATCAGCGACGTCGTGCTCGAAAATTATAAGGTCGGGCAGCTCGCGCGCTACGGGCTCGACCATGCGTCGCTGTCCGCACTCAAACCTTCGCTGATCTATTGCTCGATCACCGGCTTCGGGCAGACCGGCCCATGGGCGAGGCGCCCCGGCTACGACTTCATCGTGCAGGGGCTCTCGGGCTTCATGTCGATCACCGGCGAGCGCACCGATGGTTGCCCGACCTGTCACGGCGGACCGCCGCAGAAGGCGGGCATCGCGATCAGCGATCTCCTCACCGGCATCTACTCGGCCAACGCGATCCTCGCCGCGCTGCTGCACGTGCGCGCGACCGGTCGGGGTCAGCACATCGACATGGCGTTGCTCGACGTGATGGTCGCGACGATGGCGAACATGAACACCGCGTACCTCAACACCGGCGTCGTGCCCGGCCGGTCGGGCAACGCGCACCCGAGCATCGTGCCGTACCAGGTGTTCGCGTGCGCCGACGGCTTCCTGATCCTCACGGTCGGCAACGATCTCCAGTTCCGCCGCTTCTGCGATGCGGCCGGCTGCAGCGGCCTCGTCGACGACGTGCGCTTCGCGACGAACCCGGCGCGGGTAGCGAACCGGGCCGTGCTGGTGCCGCTCCTCGAGGCGATCCTGATGGGTCGCACGCGGCAGGCATGGATCACGCGGCTCGAAGCGGCCGACGTGCCGTGCGGCCCGATCGACCGGCTCGACGAAGTCTTCGAGAACCCGCAGGTCGTGGCGCGCGGACTGAAGATTGAATTGCCGCATGCCGAAGCCGGTCGGCTCGCGCTGGTCGCCAATCCGATGCGCATGTCGGTCACGCCGCCGGCCTACGACCTGCCGCCGCCGGCGCTGGACGAACATCGCCAGGAGATCCTGGACATGCTCAAGCCTTCAGGCGCCACCCGCTCCGCATGATCCAGGTCGCGACCGACAGCGCGATCGCGAAGAACACCAGCGTCATCGTGATGCTGACGCCGATGTGGACCTCGGCCTGGTCGAAGAAGCTCCAGCGAAAGCCGCTGATGAGGTACACCGACGGATTGAGCATCGAAAGATTGCGCCAGAACGGCGGCAGCATGCTGACCGAGTAGAACGGGCCGCCGAGGAAGGTCAGCGGCATCACGATCAGCATCGGGATCACCTGCAGCTTCTCGAAGCCGTCGGCCCAGATGCCGATGATGAAACCGATCAGGCTGAACGTGACCGCCGTCAGGATCAGGAACAGCACCATCACGACCGGATGCGCGATCTGCAGCGGCACGAAGATGGCCGCCGTCGCGAGGATGATCAGGCCCACCATCACCGACTTGGTCGCCGCCGCGCCGACGTAGCTGACGACGATCTCGAGATGGCTGATCGGCGCCGACAACAGCTCGTAGATGGTACCGGTGAACTTCGGGAAGTAGATGCCGAACGATGCGTTCGAGATGCTCTGCGTCAGCACCGACAGCATGATCAGGCCCGGCACGATGAACGCGCCGTAGGTGACGCCGCCGATGCTGGCGATGTGCGTGCCGATCGCCGAGCCGAAGACGACGAAGTACAACGCCGTCGACAGCACCGGCGAGATGATGCTCTGCGTGACGGTGCGCCAGGTGCGCGCCATCTCGAAGCGATAGATCGCGCGGATCGCATGGGTATTCATGCGGTCTCCTGGATCAGGCTGACGAAGATGTCCTCGAGCGAGCTCTGCGTCGTGCGCAGGTCGCGCAGCCGGATGCCGGCATGGGCGAGGTCGTCGAGCAGCGACGACACGACGGCTTCGGTCTCGCGCGGATCGTAGACGTACGTCAGCTCGCTGCCGTCGGCGCCGAGCGTCAGATGATGCGACGCGAGCGTCGACGGGATGCTCGCGAGCGGATGCTGCAACTGCAGCGTCAGCTGCTTCTTGCCGAGCTTCTTCATCAGCGTGACCTTCTCCTCGACCAGGATGATGTGGCCGTGGCTGATCACGCCGACGCGGTCGGCCATGTCCTCGGCCTCGTCAATGTAGTGCGTCGTCAGCACGATGGTGACGCCGGACTCGCGCAGCGTTCGCACCATCGCCCACATGTCCTTCCGCAACGCGACGTCGACGCCGGCCGTGGGCTCGTCGAGGAACAGTACGGTCGGCTCGTGCGCGAGCGCCTTCGCGATCATCACCCGGCGCTTCATGCCACCCGACAGCGTGCGGATGCGGTTGTCCTTCTTGTCCCAGAGCGACAACGCCCGCAGCGTCTCTTCGATGTACGCCGGCTTCGGCGCCTTGCCGAACAGCCCGCGGCTGAACGTGACCGTGTCCCACACGGTCTCGAACGCATCGGTCGTCAGCTCCTGCGGGACCAGGCCGATCATCGAGCGGACCTTGCGATAGTCCTTCACGACGTCGAGGCCCGCGACCGTGATGCGCCCGCCGCCGAGGTTGACGATGCCGCAGACGAGGCCGATCAGCGTCGTCTTGCCGGCGCCGTTCGGGCCGAGCAGCGCGAAGATTTCACCGTGCGCGACGTCGAGATCGACACCGTCGAGAGCCTTGAATCCGGTCGCGTACGTCTTCGAGACGCCGGAAAGGGAAATGATCGGGGTCATGACGACCGCCTCTTCCCGGGACACCCGGAAAAGCGGCGCATTCCTGCAATCGGACAATCGATACGCAAAGCATCGCGATGCAATTGGTATTCCTTCCGTTCAAAACGTGAATATTACCTTCGATTCATACAGGGCATTCATTGCCCTGCATCCGGTGCTATGAAATTCTGATTGAACCCGATTCACCAAAGATTCCATATCTTAATAAAGACAATTGATCGATAGCGATATCTCTCATTGAATCGGGCTTCACGGGCATTGCATTCGTGCAAGCCCGTTTCAACCATCGGCAATGAAGATCGTCGGGTCATCCAGCGATCGACAAGGAGAAATACCATGGCAAACGATTCGACGTCCTCGGGAAAAGGCCACAGCAACGGCAACTCGTCGTCTCCCGAGCAATCCGTCCAAGCCGCGAGCGAATGGACGACCGAAGACTTCCTGTCGGCCGAGCCGTATCCGGTCCCGGAAATCACCGAGGAAATGATCAGCGAATACATCGAGCAGACCGCTTCTCCTTCCGCGAAAGGCGGCAGCACGTCGGCCGGCGGTCCGCCGACTTCGCCCGACGACGGCTCCGACGGTCAGCTGACCGGCTACCCGTATCCGCCTCCTTTCAATCAGCACGAAGTGCTCGCACCGTACACGACTTATCCGTACAGCACGATCGGCAAGCTGTTCTTCAAGCAAGGCGGCGGAAGCTACGTCGCCTCGGCAGCCGCGATCGGCAAGAACGGAATCTGGACGGCAGGACACTGCGTTCACTCGGGCAACGGCCAACCGAGCGGGTGGTCGACCAACCTCGTCTTCGTTCCCGGCTACAAGGACGGTGCCGCGCCGTTCGGGCAATTCACGATGCGGCAGCTCTTCTGCCGCACCAACTGGTACCAGCACGGCAATCCCGGCGGTCTCTTCGAAGACATGGGTGCGGCGATCCTCAATCCACTCAATGGGCGGATGCTCAGCCAGGTGGTCGGATGGCTGGGATTCGCGTGGAACTTCCCGCGTAATCAGGTGTGG
>CAXTPX010000024.1:0-11709 GCA_964246005.1 uncultured Burkholderiaceae bacterium
TTCCGCGTGACGGCGGATGTCGGCAACGCCGGTGTCGAGGATCACGCGCGTGCCGTTCTTCGCATGGAGCCTCGCCAGATACCCGGAGATCTCGGGCGGTACGGTCCGCTCGCAGAGACGGCCCGTCGCTTCGACCACGGCGACCTCCATGCCTTTTCCGCGTGCCGTCGCCGCGACCTCGAGGCCGATCCATCCTCCCCCGACGACGACGAGCTTCCGTCCGGACGAGAGCGCGCCACCCAGGGCCCGCGCATCGTCGAGATTGCGCAGCGTGAAGACGCCGGGCAGGTCCATGCCAGGAACATTCAATCTGCGAGCGCGTCCGCCGTTGCAGAGGATGAGCTTGTCGAAGGCGATGGGCTCTCCGCTGGACAGGACGACCTGGCGGGCAGACAAATCCAGCGCATCGACGTGCATGCTCGGGCGCCAATCCAGATCCAGCAGACCGAACGCGTCGGCCTTCATCAGGTAGCAGCTATCGGCGGGCGAAGCGCCCGACAGGACGGCCTTCGACAGCGGCGGCCGTTCATAGGGGACGTGGGGCTCGTCGCCGATCATTACCACCCTGCCGTCGAATCCCTCCTTCCGAACGGTCTGCGCTGCCCAGCCGCCGGCTTGCCCCGAGCCCACGATCACGATGGTGCGGACGTCCAGGTCCGGACTCGTCGCAGCCATGATCGGCTCAGGCGAAGGCCAGTAGAACGCGGCCCGCCTCGACCCGCACCGGGTAGCTTCGAATGGCCTCGGTGACCGGCGCGCAAGTCGGCTGCCCGGTCCGCAAATCGAACCTGCCCTGATGCAGCGGACACTCGATCTCGTGGCCTTCGAGAAACCCGTCGCACAAGCGTGCCTGGCCGTGCGTACAGAGGTTGTCGGTGGCGAAGATCTCACCGCCCGTGTTGTAGAGCGCCACGTCGCGGCCGTCGACGACCACGCCGATGACATCGTCTTCGGGCACGTCATCGAAAGCGGTCGCGTCGATCCATCGTTCGTTGTCCATGCGGTCGCCTCAGAGCGGATAGATGATGGAATTGGGGATCATCTCGGTGTCGTAGATGACCAGTCGGGATTCGAACCTCAGACCGAGCGGCGTGCGCACGACGACATCGATGTAGCGACCGACGTTGAACACGATGGTCAGTTCCGAGAGCTTCGTCCGGAACACGGCGTAGTTGGCTTCGCACTCGAAGCGGTCGCCGTCGGCGACGCGGACGACCGGCACCCCGACGACATGCCGCTGGTAGTACGGGTCGTGGAACAGCGTCTCGCGAATGCCGTAGACCCGATCCTTCAGCATGCCTTTGCTCTCGAACGACAAGGTGGCCAGCGGAAATCCACGATCGAAGTTCTCGCGCGGCTGCAACCGGTAGGTGCATTCGTCGGTGAAGAACTCGGGCCACAGGTCCCACTGGCCGGAACTCACCGCACTGGCGTAGTCGGCATAGAGCTGAGTGAGCTGGAAGTAGTCCTGGAAGTCCACGGTCAGGCCTCCATCTGCTTCCGCCAATACTCGTACATGCCGCGGATCAGCGTCTCCGTGACCATGTGCTCCGTGTCACCGACGTCGCGTCCGCCCAGTTCGGCGAGCGTCCGGTGAAACGGCTTCTGCTCGAAGCCCTTCTGCGACAACTCGATCACTTCGCCGTCGTCGGCCGACACGAAACCGGCCGGTCCGAAGAGATTGGCCTGACGCAGTCGGCGCCGCGTCATCTCGGCGTCGTCGTCCTCGAACCCGAAGTGGGTCCAGACGAAGTCGAACGCGCCCGGCCCGCTCGGCTGGATGTGGCGCGTCGAGACGCTGTTGACCTGCTGCTGGAAGATCACGCTCGGGAACAACGTCATCAGCACCGCGGTGGGACCGTTCCACCACGCCTCGGGGACGATGTCGAGGAAGCGCGGGTCGTGAAGCGCCATGCTTTCCTTGAAGCTCGACACCTGGGTCACCTGGTCGGCCTTGCCGCTCGCGCCACGCGTGGAGATCATGGCGGCGTGGCGATGGTGCGAATCCATCTTCAGTGCCGACTTGTTGTCGGCGCGCCAGAGTCCGAACGTCACGAACCAGGTGTGGAGAAGGCCCGGGTGATAGGGGTCCTTGATGTTCTCCTGCATGAGTTTCCAGTTGCCCGGAATCCGCTGGCGGTTGTAGCCGAGGATCGTGAGCTTCCGCCCGCTGAACAGTCGATCGAAGTAGCCGAGGATGGTCGGCCCCATGAAGTCTTCGAGCGACTCGATGTCCGGGTCGAACGAGGCGAAGATCACCTCGCCCCGCGTCGCGACCCTCAGCTTGTTCAACGCGTGATCCGCGGTCTTGAAGTCGGCCGGCATGCCGCCGTTAACCTTCCCGTCCTGCTTGACGCCGCGGCGGAACGGAACGCCCTGCAGGTCGCCTTTCAGCGTGTAGTTCCACTGGTGATAGGGGCAGGTGAATCCGGCGTCCTTGCGATTGCCGTGACGTTCCCGGCAGAACTGCATCCCGCGATGCGCGCAGACGTTCTCGACCACGTTGATGGCCCCGTCCGTGTCGCGCACCACGATGACCGACCGTTCGCCGACGACCGTTCGTGTGAAGTCGCCCGGGTTCGGGATCTCGGCTTCCAGTCCGACGTAGCACCAGTGCTTGCGATAGAACAGTCGCTCGAGCTCCTTGCGGTGTTGACCGGCCTCCGTGTAGGCCATGAACGGGATGCGGCTGGTGCCGTCGGACTCCCATTGAATCGCCTGCGGAAAAACGGTCGACGCGGTGTCCATGTCCAGTCTCCTCTCTCGTGCCGTCAGGCGACGGTGACCGTGATCTCGCCCAGTCCGTCGATCGCGCCCTGCATCACGTCGCCTCGAACGACGGCATTCACGCCCTCGGGCGTGCCGGTCATGATCAGGTCCCCCGGCTCGAGCGCTTCGTATCGCGACAGGACCGCGATGGATTCCGCCACCGACCAGATCAGCTTGGCGATGTCCGAGTCCTGCCGTGGGTCGCCGTTGACCGTCAGGGTGATCGCTGCGGACGCCGGATGGCCGATGTCTTCAGCGCGATGCAGGGCGCCGATCGGTGCCGACGTCGCGAACGACTTTCCGAATTCCCAGGGCCTTCCCTTGTCGCGGGCCTCGAGCTGGAGGTCGCGCCGCGTCATGTCGAGACCCACCGCGTAGCCGTAGACGTGGCCCGGTGCATCGCCGGCATCGATGTCGGCCCCGCCTGTTCCGATCGCCACGACGAGTTCGATCTCATGGTGGAAATCGGACGTCATGGACGGATAGGGAATCGTGACCGCTCGCGCGGCATCGACGATCGCCTGCGGGGGCTTCATGAAGTAGAACGGTGGATCACGATCGGGGTCCTTCCCCATCTCGCGTGCGTGGGCCGCGTAGTTGCGTCCGACGCAGAAGATGCGATTCACCGGGTAGCGTTCCTCCCGGCCGGCGATGGTCAGGGTGTGGACGGCAGGCGCGGCGACGGCGTGGTTCATGAATGTTCCTTCATTGCAATCGGGAGTGGCTCGGCGCTGGTCCTTCCGTGCGCAGCGCTCCGACGATGTCGAGCGGATGCGCGTCTTCGCAATCGCGCTTGCCGCTCGGTCAGCGGCGCTGCTCGCGCCACAGGCCCAGCGACGCCTGCATCGGACGATCGGAGAAGCTGAACAGCGTCACCGGCTTCGCCGCTCGCAGCGCGAGCGAGTGCCACGATGGCACGACGAAGACGTCGTTCTCGCTGAAGCGATGGGTGGTGCCGTCGATCTGCGCCTCACCTTCCCCTTCGAGACAGACGTACACCGTCCCGTCGGTACAGCGATAGGGCCGGGTCTCGAAGCCCTCCGGGAGGGCCTGGGCATAGGCGCCGATGGTCGGCATCGGCGAGGCGCCGGTGGCCGGGTTCACGTAACGCAGCTTGAAGCCGAAGTGCGGATCGGGGGTGCCGTTGCCGACGCCTCCCAGCGCCGCCCTCGTCTGGGCATACGGATACACGAACATCCGCGTCGCATCGGTCGGCGTCTGGTGGAAATCGACCGGCACCATGTTCGAACCGTAGCGCGCGATCGAGTCGCCTTCGGGACGAAGTTGGCTCTGACGCCTCTCCTCGCTCTTCTCGGCGAAGCCGGCAGCGAGAAAGCGAAGGATCGGGATGTCGAGTCCATCGAGCCACACGACCGGCTGGTCTCCGAGGTTGCCGTGGTCGTGCCAGGTCCACGATGGCGTGATGATGAAGTCGCCGCGATGCATCGTCGTGCGCTCGCCATCGACCGCGGTGTAAGCGCCCTCGCCATCGAGCACGAGACGCAAGGCCGACTGCATGTGGCGATGCGCCGGCGCCACTTCGCCCGGCATGATCAACTGCAACCCCGCGTAGAGCGACGAGGTGATGCAGGACTGGCCGGGCAGCGCCGGATTCTCGAGGATCAGCACGCGCCGCTCGGCTTCTTCGGCAGTGATGAGCCGCGCCGCTTCCATCACCTGATCACGGACGTCCGCATAGCGCCAGATGGCCGCGACCGCTTCCGGCTTCGGTGTCGGCGGCACGAGGGCGCCCAGCACTTCCCACAGCGGTGTCATGTGGCGGGCCGCGATCCGCTCGTAGTACTCGCGGCGGCTGGTCGCCACGGCAGCGTCTGCCGTCACTCGAGCAAGCATCTTTCGTCTCCTGGTGGGCCGCTCTCGGGGCGACTGGACCTGCAACGGCTCGATGATTACGTCGGCAGCCCCATAACGCAATAGAATCCCGGGAATAGATCAGATAGATTCGATGAATGTGAGATGCGATGGAGTTGCGCGACATCGACCTGAATCTGCTCGTGGTCTTCAACCAGTTGCTGATCGAGCGTCGGGTCTCGAAAGTCGCCGTCACGCTCGGGCTTTCCCAACCCGCGGTCAGCAACGCGCTGGCCCGCTTGAGGAAGCTCACCGAGAACCCGTTGTTCGTGCGGACGACGGCGGGGATGGAACCGACACCGTATGCACAGCAGCTGGCGCAGCCGGTCGCCAACGCGCTGGCCATCATCCACGACGCGGTCAACGAACGATCGTCGTTCGATCCGGCGACGGCCGTGCGTGCCTTCAAGGTGGGGATGACCGACGTCGGCGAGATCTACTTCCTGCCGGCGTTGATGAATGCGCTGGCGCGTGTCGCGCCCGGCGTGACGATGAGCACGGTGCGAAACAACATGGTCAATCTCAAGGACGAGATGGAAGCCGGGCACATCGACCTGGCGATCGGCCTGCTGCCCCAGCTCAAGACGGCCTTCTACCAGCGGAAGCTGTTCGATCAACGCTATGTCTGCATGTTCCGGAAGGGGCATCGGCTCGACAAGCGAAGCGTGTCGCTCGCCGAGTTCTCTTCGGCGGACCACGTCGTCGTGGTCTCGGAAGGCACCGGGCACGGCGCGGTCGACGCACTGCTCAAGCGGGCCGGCGTCATGCGCAACGTGCGCCTCGTCGTTCCGCACTTCGTGGCCGTGGGACACATCCTGCGGGACAGCGAGATGGTGGCGACCGTGCCGGAGCGGCTGGCTTCCTCGTTGATGGAACCGTTCGACCTGACCTATGTGAAGCACCCGGCCCACCTGCCCGCGATCGCCATCAAGATGTTCTGGCATGCGAAGGTTCACCTCGACCCTGCCAACCAGTGGCTTCGCGAACTGATGTTTCGAACGCATGCCGGTCAGCGTCGTTGACGTCCGGTGCACGCCATGACGGGCCCTTCACGCAGTTCATGCAGCGAGTGCGTTCTGTCTACGCAGGATCGCGAGCGCTGAAGTCAGCAGCCTGCGCCGGGTCAAGCCGATCGTCGGCTACCCGTGCGCCTGATCCTCCTCAGTTGACCAGCACAAGATCGCCGTGATCGGCAGCACGCTTGATCTCGGCGACCGGAACCTCCGCGCAGTGCTCGCCGCTGTCGCCCCAGATGATGTCGACGTGCTGATGGTCGACGCGCTCCAGCAGGCACGGTCCCCAGGGAAGCTCTCGCGGTGTGCCGCGAAGGACATATCGAATCGGGCCGGCGACACGTGCGGGTTGCATCTGGTGATTCATTGCGTTGCTCCTTCGGATCGGGACGGCGTGCCGGTATGACCAAGGTGGAAGCGTCACGACGAACGGCGCACGAGCGGCCGGATCGGTATCGGTCGACCCAGGCTCGACGGCATGGTGGGTGCGGTCGCAGGAACGGTCTGTACGTTCGCGAACCGAGGTCCGACGTTCGGCCGTCACGCACTGCGATCACGCCGGCTCCCGTTCGTCGGCCGACGCCGGGATCCTCCAGACCCCCAGGAGCACCATCTGCGCGACCACGGCGAGGACACCGTTCACGAGCAACGCATGTCGGATCCCCAGTGCGCTCACGGACAGCCCCGTGACCAGTGCGCCCATCGACATGCCCCCGCGGATGGACAGCATGTAGAGACTGACCGTCTGGCCTCGCAATGCATCGGGCGCGGTCGATTGCACGAGCGTGTTGGCGGACGTGTTGCTGATGCTCATCGAGAAGCCGGCAACGGCAAGGAGTACGAGCAGCAGGACGAACAGCGCGTCGAGCGCCACGAAGACGAGCGCAAGCCCGTAGACGACTGCGAACCAACCGGTCAGTCGCCGCCGGTCGACGCCGCTGTCGACGAACAGCAACGCCACGGCGCCGCAGAGTCCACCGATCCCGAACGCGGCGACCGCCATGCTGAACTGCGCAGCATCACCGTGGAAGACATCCCTGACCAGCACCGGAACGAAGACGATGAGCGGTCCGCAGAACAGGCTCGTGACGAAGACCGTGAGCAACGCACCGCGCAGCCGCGGCTCGCGCGCTGCATCGGCCACGCCTTCCAACAGGTCCTTCCAATGCGAGGGACCCGCGGACCGCTCGCGCGCCGGACCTTTCGGGAGAATCCAGATCGCCACCATCAGGAAAGGAATGTACGAGGCGGCATTCACGGCGAAGCAACCCGCTGCACCCAGGCCGACCATCAGCACGCCCGCGATCGCCGGGCCCAGGATGCGCGAGAGGTTGAACTGGCTCGAATTCAGTGCGAGCGCGGTCCCGATCTGCTCGTGCTTCACGATGGAAGGGACGATCGACTGGAAGGACGGCATCGACAGCGCGTCGGTCACGCCGACGGTCAGCGAGGCGACCACCACCATCCAGGGCGCCACGGTCCCCGTGACGATCAACACCACGAGCAGCAGCGGACAGAGCATCTGGATGCTCTGGAACGTCACGATGACGCGACGTCGGTCCGATCGATCGGCCAGGATGCCGCCGACGATCGTCAGCATCCAGGCGGGCGCGCCCTGCGCGAACGCATCGAGACCGACGACGAAGGAAGACGCGCCGAGACTCAGCAGGAGCCAGGGCTGGGCGACCTGCTGCGCCCAGGTACCGATGTTCGACAACAGGCTCGCGAAGACGAAGGTGCCGAAGCGTCGCGTCCAGAGGAGATGGACCGACTCGTTGAAAGCACGACTGCTCACACCGTGTCGCGGCTCGCTCGCCGGCGCCCGTACCGCGTGGTCCGGACATGCAGCCCGACCGAAGACTGCCGCGAATCGGGCGCTTCGTTCAGCAAGCGGCCTGTGTCCGCGGAACAGGCAGATCGAACAACGGCCTCACGAAGAGCGCGGCCCAGTTGCCTGCCAGCGCGAACACGATCCACAACCAGCCGTGCACGCTGCCCGACGCGATGCCACTGAAGAACGCGCCGATGTTGCAGCCGTAGGCGAGCCTCGCCCCGTAGCCGAGCAACAGGCCACCGATGATCGATGCCGTCAGATGGCGGCCGGAGATGCGCCACTCGGGCCTGAATTTTCCGGCGAGGCCTGCGCACAGCATCGCGCCGATCATGATGCCGAAGTCCATCACCGACGTGATGTCGCCGAACACGCTTCCCCCCAGCGCGTGCTGCATGCCGGCATCGCGGAAGCCCGACCAGGTCTCGACCGGCAGCCCGAAAGACCGGAGCGCCATGCCGCCCCACAAGGCGAACGCGGACGTGATGCCCCACGGCCGACCGGCGAGGAACAGCGTCGTGAAGTTGAGCAGCGCGAGGCCCAGCGCCCCGGCGAGTAGCGGCCACGGGCCGCGGATCCAGCCATCGCTGTCGATGGTCGTGATCGGGACGATCGACCCGTGCCGCCGCTGTTCGATGCGGGCGACCAGTCCGTAGGCCGATGCGAAGACCGCGGCATTGAGCAGCAGCGCCGTCTGCCAGCCGAGGAGATCGACGAGCGAGATCGGCGCGAGGCTCGGGAGCGTCGCCCACCACGCCAGATGCACGACGCCGAGTACCGATCCGACGACGAAGAAGAGCAGCGTCACGACCATGCGGGTGTTGCCGCCGCCGACGGAGAACAGGGTCCCCGACGCGCAGCCGCCGCCGAGTTGCATGCCCATCCCGAACAGGAACGACCCGACCATGACGGACACGCCCACCGGCGAGACGAAGCCGGTGACCGGCCGACCCCACAGGCTGCCGCCGGCGAGTGCGGGAAAGAACAGGGCGCAGGCGACGCCGAGCATCACCATCTGCGCGCGGAAGCCGGCGCTGCGCCCGTCGGCGAGCAGGACGCGGAACGCGGACGTGAAGCCGAACAGCGATTGATAGAGCACGACGCCGAGTGCCGAGCCCGTCAGGAACAACAGCGCGAGACGGGTCGACTGGGTCTGCTGGATGAACGCCGCCAGCAGGACGATGACGATTCCGGCGATCGAGACGACCGGATTCTGGAATCGCTTCGACAGCGACACAGGAAGAGGAACGACGATCGACTGGGCCATGCACCGGTTATAGGCAGGCGCTCCTGGCCGGTCTGTGCCCTGCCGCACATCGACGCGCATACGGAGTCGTTCGGTTCCGTGCGCTGCCGAACGGTTCTCCTCGTCATCAACGGCTAAGGTCGACGCCGGTCGCTGGCGCCGACGCTCATGCGGCGTTCGGGCGCTTCGCCTCCGCCCGCATCCACTCGAGGAGAATTCCGATGAAGCGAACCGCAGAACCCACCAAGACACCGGCGCCGCGCGACCCTGCCGGCGGACCTCCGACGGGACGCGAGGCCCCTGCGAAAGAGCCGTCCGAAGTGCTCGGGCGGCACAAGAACACGGGCCAGAAGGATCACAAGGGCGCTCGCTGACCTCGCCGTCGCAGCGCCTCCGTGCGACAGCGAACAGACGGCGGCACACGCTGTTCCGATACTCGGTCATGAACTCCGACCGCTTCTCCCCCCGCCCTCACGTCCGCGTCGATTCGCTCGACGAGCACGCCTTCGACACGAGGCGCCCATGAGCTATCAAGGCGCGCGCGCCCGACCCGAAGACGACGAGGCCCGTCGCGTGTTCGCGATCTCGAAAGTTCGCCTGAACGAGGCCGGTCGCGTCAGCGATGTCCTCTGGTCCGAGATCAACGCGAAATCGAATCTCGACACCGGTGTCCCGGTCGTCGTCCCCGTCGCAGACGTGGTCGACGCCCTCCACGACGGCGCCCGGGTGTCCGCCGTCTTTCCGGTGCGGTTCGGGGCGCTGCCCGACCAGGCGTTCGAAGTCGTCGAGTCCACGAACGGCCTCGAGACGATCGCGCTCGTCGGATCGCATGCGGCGGACGAGGGCCATGTCGGTCTGAACGATCTCGCCCGCCTCGATGATTGACGGGGTCGAATCGCGAGTCCCGACGGCACGCGGGTCTGGTCGCGTCGTGCTCGGCTCCCCGCCGGTCGTCGCTTGAGGCCGGATCGCGCGGCCCGGGCGCTCGATCCGCATCCCGGAACCCGCACCGTCGCCAGGTGCCTCCTGGTCGCGATGCTCGTCGCATCGGGCCTCGCCGAGGCGGACACCGCGGATCCCGCGTCGGCCTCGACGGCCCGATTGACCGAACACTTCATCCACGAAGTCGACCATCGCATCGAAGTGCCGGTGGCCGAGCAACGCCGATACATCGCCATGCTGGCGCAGAGCCTGACGGAGTCCGGCATCTCCGGGACCGCGCCGGAAGCGTTCGTGCTGGTCGACCGCAGCCCGAGTATCCAGGCAGCGTTCGTCGTCCTGCGCACCGTCGACACCCGTTTCGAGTGGGTCGGCGCGACCGCCGTATCGACCGGCAAGTCGGGGACCTACGACCATTTCCTGACGCCGCTCGGCGTCTTCGATCACACGCCCGACCACCCCGACTTCCGGGCCGAGGGAACGTTCAACAAGAACCACATCCGCGGCTACGGCCTGCACGGTCGGCGCGTCTTCGACTTCGGCTGGCAGAACGCCGAGCGCGGCTGGGGCGACGGTGGTGTCAGCGAGATGCGGCTGCAGATGCACGCGACGGACCCGAACATCCTCGAGGCGCGGCTCGGGACGATCGCATCCGAGGGTTGCATCCGCATCCCTGCGACGCTCAACGTCTTTCTCGACCACTACGGCATCCTCGACGATCGCTACGAAGCCGCCGTGGTCGACGGCAAGCCGCAATGGATCCTGAAGCGCGATCGCCAGACGATCGGCATCCCCGGCCGCTACCTCGTCATCGTCGATTCGAGGACCGAGGGACGACCCGACTGGTCGCCCGCACCCGGTTCGAAGGCACTCCCGGTCGCACCGTCCACGGCGCCGCAGAAGGCATCGGGCCAGAACGCACCTGCCTGACGACGGCTCCTCGCGCGAAGGACGTCGACCTTCACACGGACCGCGGCCGCACCCATCCCATGCCGACACCGAACCCCGCGAAGATCGAACGGCAAAGCCGCGGCGCGTGGACGCTCTCGGGGTCGTGGACGGCCGGCGGCATGGGTCCGATGCCGAAGGTCCTCGAGACGCTGGCTTGCGACGAGGGCGAAGTCGACCTCGAAGGCTCGCGGCTCGACGCCATCGACAGCGCCGGCGTCTGGGTCCTCGGTCGCTGGCTCGCGGACCACCATGCCGCCGCAGCCCTTCGCGACTGGCCGCCCCGCTACAAGGCGCTTATGGAGCTGGTCGGCCGGCGCGAATCGATCGCTGCCGCACCCCCGCCGGGACGATCGTTGATCGAGGCGACCGGCATCGCGTCGATGGACATGGCGCGGCAGTTCGTCGGACTCGTTTGCTTCGTCGGCGAGGTCTCGAGCAGCGGGGCGAGACTCGTGGCGCGACCGCGACGGATCCGATGGCGAACGGTGCTGCGCAACATCCAGGTCAGCGGCTTCGAAGCGCTCCCGATCGTCGGCCTGACGTCGTTCCTTCTCGGCATCGTCGTCGCCTATCAGGGCGCCGACCAGCTTCGCCATTACGGCGCCAACATCTTCGTCGTCGACCTGGTCGGCTACGCGATGCTGCGCGAGTTCGCGCCGCTGATCAGCGCCATCATCATCGCCGGTCGATCCGGATCGGCCTACGCGGCGCAGATCGGCACGATGGTCGTG
Source organism: uncultured Burkholderiaceae bacterium (assembly GCA_964246005.1). GTDB lineage: Bacteria > Pseudomonadota > Gammaproteobacteria > Burkholderiales > Burkholderiaceae_D > CAHJXF01. The sequence goes on from CAXTPX010000024.1 coordinate 11,353, forward strand.
ACCGAGGAAGTCGACGCCATGCGGACGATCGACATCGATCCGATCGAACTGCTGGTGCTGCCGAAGATCCTGGCCCTCGCGGTCGCCCTGCCCCTCCTGACCGTCTTCGCCGATCTCACCGGCGTGCTCGGCGGCATGGTGATGGCGCGCTCGCAACTCGACATCGGCTTCGCCGAGTTCGTCGATCGCTTCGGCGCCGAGATGCAGGGCTCGACGCTGCTGGTCGGCCTCGGCAAGTCCTTCGTCTTTGCGTTCGTGATCGCGGTGATCGGTTGCTTCCAGGGCTTCCGCACGCGCGAAAGCGCCGACAGTGTCGGTCGACAGACCACGATGAGCGTCGTGCAGTCGATCTTTCTC
>CAXTPX010000025.1:0-1268 GCA_964246005.1 uncultured Burkholderiaceae bacterium
CGGCGGCGCCTTGCTGCCGCTGCTGAGCACGTTCGGCCTGTCGGTCGTGCTCGAAGGCTATCTGCCGCCGCGCGACCCGCGCGTGAAGATGCTGCAGATCACGCCGGACCCCGGCGTCATCGAGGTCAACATCCAGCCCGCGTCGAGCTGGAAGGATCTCGTCGACCACACGGAATTCCTCTACCAGACCGCGCACGAGACGCGCCTGTCGACCGAGAAGTTCATGGTCGACGGCAAGCACATGGGCACCGGCGGCGGCAACCACTTCGTGATGGGCGGCGCGACGCCGGCCGACAGTCCGTTCCTGCGCAATCCGCGCCTGCTGACGAGCCTGGTCGGCTATTGGCAGAACCATCCGTCGCTCTCGTACCTGTTCTCGGGCATGTTCATCGGCCCGACCAGCCAGGCACCGCGGGTCGACGAGGCGCGCGACGATCAGCTGTACGAGCTCGAAATCGCTTTCGCCGAGGTCGCTCGCCAGGTGGCGGCCCACGAAGGGGACGCCGTGGCCGAACGCGCGAAGGTGATCGTGCCCGGCGGCGGAGAGCCGTATGCGACGCCGTGGATGGTCGATCGCGCGCTCCGCAACATCCTCGCCGACGTGACCGGCAACACCCATCGCTCCGAGTTCTGCATCGACAAGCTGTATTCGCCGGAAGGACCGACCGGTCGGCTCGGCCTGCTCGAGTTGCGTGCCTTCGAGATGCCGCCGCACGCGCAGATGAGTCTCGCGCAGCAGTTGCTGCTCCGCGCGATGGTCGCGCGCTTCTGGAAGCAGCCGTACGGCGCGCCGCTGATGCGCTGGGGTACCGGCCTGCACGACCGCTTCATGCTGTCGACGTTCGTGCGCGCGGACTTCGAGACCGTGATCGCCGAGCTCGCGGAAGCTGGCTATCCGCTCGAATCGTCGTGGTTCGCGCCGCACGTCGAGTTCCGCTTCCCGCTCGCCGGCGAGTTCAGCGCGGCCGGCGTGCACATCACGCTGCGCGTCGCGCTCGAGCCGTGGCACGTGCTGGCCGAGCAGACCGCCAACGGCGCGACGGCGCGCTACGTCGACTCGTCGGTCGAACGGATGGAAGTGATCGTCACCGGCCTCACCGATCCGCGGCTCGCGCTCGCGGTCAACGGGCGCGCGTTGCCGCTGACGCCGACCGCGCGGGCCGGCGAGTTCGTGGCCGGCGTCCGTTATCGCGCGTGGTCGCCGCCGTCCGCGCTGCATCCGACGCTCGGCGTCGACGCGCCCCTCGTGCTCGATATCGTCGACACCA
>CAXTPX010000025.1:1278-11508 GCA_964246005.1 uncultured Burkholderiaceae bacterium
CGTCGTCGACGAAGTTCGACGCGCGGGTCAAGGCGCTCGGCGTCGACGCGCCGCTGGTCGTCGACATCGTCGACACCACGAGCGAGAAGTCGATCGGCGGCTGTCGTTATCACGTGGCGCATCCGGGCGGCCGCAACTACGACACGTTCCCGATCAACGCGTACGAAGCGGAGAGTCGACGGCTCGCGCGCTTCTTCAAGATCGGGCACACGCCGGGGCACTTCGTCATCCGCCCGACGCGGCCGAGTCCCGAGTATCCGGTCACGCTCGACCTGCGCCGACCGTAGCATTCACCGAAGCAGCCTCGCCTCCCAGCCAAAGCGCCGTCGTGTCGCAACCGCTTTTCCAGTCCGAGATGTTCCAGGACGCCGCCGCGCTCGCCGACCGGCTGGCGCTGCCGCCGCGTGAGGGTCACTACGACGAGCTGCGCGACGGCAACGGCGCGGTGCGCGACTCCTGGCGTCGCTTCTTCGAGTTGCTCGGACCCGATGGCTTGAGCGACCTCGATCGACGCCTCGACGTCGTCGCGCGACAGATCCACGAGAACGGCATGACGTACACCGTCTATGCCGACGAAGGCCCGCCGCGCCCGTGGTCGCTCGACCTGCTGCCGTTCGTCGTCGAGGACGAGGAATGGCGGACGATCGAAGCCGGCGTCGCGCAGCGGGCCGCGCTGCTCGACGAGATCCTGTGCGATGCGTACGGCCCGCAGGACCTGATCGCGGAGGGGCTCGTGCCGGCTGCGCTGGTCCACGGCAACCCCGGCTATCTGCGCGAACTGCACGGCGTCGACGTGCCGAGCGACATCCGCCTTCACATCGTCGCGTTCGACCTCGGGCGGGGTCCCGACGGCAGCTGGAGCGTCGTCTCGCAACGCACGCAAGCGCCGTCCGGCCTCGGCTACGCACTCGAGAACCGGCTCACGATCTCGCGCCTCTTTCCCGAAGCGTTCGGCGACCTGCAGGTGCAGCACCTTGCCGCCAGCTATCGCCGGCTGGTCGACATGCTCGAAGCGCTGGTGCAGCGCGAGGGCGACACGATGTTCGATCAACCCGCGCCGCGCGAGGAATGGGACATCTCGAGCGAAAGCTCCGTCCAGCGGCTGCGGATGGAAGCGGACGGACGCAACCGGGTGCCTCGCATCGTGCTGCTGACCCCGGGGCCGTACAACGAAACCTATTTCGAGCACGCGTACCTGGCGCGTTATCTCGGCCTCCCGCTCGTCGAAGGGTCGGACCTGACGGTGCGCGACGAACGCGTCTACCTGAAGACGATGCACGGGCTCGAGCGCGTGCACGGCATCCTGCGACGTCTCGACGACGACTACTGCGACCCGGTGGAGCTGCGTTCCGAGTCGACGATCGGCGTGCCGGGGCTGATCCAGGCCATTCGTCGTCGGCACGTGCTGGTGGCGAACGCGCTCGGTTGCGGCTTCCTGGAATCTCCCGCGCTCAACGGCTTCCTGCCGGCGATCGCCCGACGGCTGCGAGACGAGGAGTTGCTGCTGCCGTCGCTGTCGTCGTGGTGGTGCGGCGAGGCGGCCGCGCGCGTTCAGGTCACGCCGGACCTCGCGCAGCGGGTGATCAAGCCGACCTACCCGCCGTCGTCCGAGCGGCCCGGCTTCGAGCCGCTGATCGGATCGGCCGCGAGCGCCGCCCAGCTCGAGACGTGGCGAAAGCGCATCGAGGCCGACCCCGACGCGTTCACCGTGCAGGGCCACCTGCCGCTGTCGCAGGCGCCGACCTGGACCGGCGGCCGCATCGTGCCGCGCGCAGCGATGCTGCGCGTGTTCGCGATCGCCGAGGCGCCGATCGGCGACATGGACGCCGGCGCGAGGCCGGCCAAGCGCTGGAACGTCTTCCCGGGCGCGCTCGCCCGCATCGCGAACCGCGATCGGCAGATCGTCTCGATGCAGCGCGGCGGGTCGAGCCTCGACACGTGGGTGCGCACCAGCGGTCCGATCGACGAATTCTCGATGCTGCCGGCGAAGCTGCAGCCCGAGGAGCTGGTCGCCGCGCGCACGACACGCGCGCGTCCGGTCTCGAGTCGCGCCGCCGAGAACCTGTTCTGGATGGGGCGCTACACCGAACGCGCCGAGTACGGCGTGCGCCTGACGAGGCTGGTGCTCAACCGCCTGCCGGCCGACGACAGCCTGCCGCGCTCGTTCTTCGATGCGGTCCGCGAGCTGTGCATCACCGCTGGGCTCGTCGCGCGCGCCGTCCCCTCGCCGCGCATGGCGCCCCGGGTGTTCGAGCGTGCGTTGATCGCAGGCCTGCCGGCGGACGACGACAACTACGGCATCGGCAATGCGCTCGAGGCGCTGTCGCGGGCGGCCGGACAGATCCGCGATCGGTTGTCGCCGGAACACTGGCGCCTCGTCTCGTCCACCGTCGAGGACTTCAGTGCGCGGCTCGCCGCGCAGAAGCCGGGCGAGAGGAGAAGCGACGAACGCATCGGCGCCGCGATCGCCCGCGAAGCGCTGGAGCATGTCGGCCTGCAGTTGTACGCCATCACCGGCGCGCAGACCGACCGCATGACGCGCGACGACGGATGGCGGCTGCTGACGATCGGCCGCCAGGTCGAGCGCCTGCTCGCGATGTCGAACGCGCTCACGGTGATGCTCGAGCGCGACGTGTTGCAGAGCGAGCGCGAGCGCGCGTTCGCCCTCGTGCTCGGCCTCTTCGACAGCACCATCACGTACCGGTCGCTGTATCAGCGCCGCCAGGAACTGGCGGCGCTGCTCGACCTGCTGGTCTTCGACGAAGAGAATCCGCGGGCGCTCGCGACGATGGTGGCCGTGCTGCGGACCGAAGTGGCGCGGCTGCCCGAGACCGGCGCGGGTGCGGCATCGGCGCTGCTCGAGCACTTCCCGCCGGTCGGTCTCGGCGTGACGCTGCAGGAACTGGTCGAGCGGGACGCGTCGGGCCGGCACACGGCGGCACTCGAACTGACGCGCCGTCTGGCCGCGTCGTCGCGCAAGCTGTCGACCGACATCGCGCTGCGTTACTTCAGCATCGTCGGCGACCTCTGGCGCACGACCGCGCGGTAGCCCACCCGTGTCGACCGACGCAGCGGTGCTGGAGGCGGGTTCGGTCATGCTCGACGTGATGCACGACACGACCTACCGCTACGCGAGCGAAGTGGCCCTCGCGCATCACGTGGCGTATCTGCGGCCCGCCCATACCGCCCATCAGCAGGTCGAAAGCTTTCGGCTAGGGGTCTTGCCGAAGCCGTTCGTGCAGCGCGAGAACGTCGACGTGTTCGGCAACTGCCGCTGCTACTTCTCGCTCGACGTGCCGCATTCGCGCCTGGCCGTGCGCGCGGTCAGCCGGGTCCAGGTCGTCCCGCGCTATGCGGACTTCGTCGCGACCGACACGGTTCCTTGGCGGGACGTCGTGCTGCGGCTCGCCTACCGCGCCGGTGCACCGTACGTCGCGCAGAGTCCGTTCGTGTTCCCGTCGCCGTTCATCCCGCGTCATCGTGAACTGGCGGCGTACGCCGCCACGTCCTTTCCCGAAGGCCGGCCGATCGCGGTCGGGGCGATCGACCTGATGCAGCGGATCCACCGCGACTTCCGCTACGACGCCGACAGCACCGAGATCTCGACGCCGGTGCTGACGTCGTTCGAGACCAGGCGCGGGGTCTGCCAGGACTTCGCGCACGTGATGATCGGCGGGCTGCGCGCGCTCGGCCTCGCCGCGCGCTATGTCAGCGGATATCTGCTGACACGGCCCCCTGCCGGCAAGCCGCGCCTGATCGGCGCGGATGCATCGCACGCGTGGATCTCGGTGTGGTGCCCGTCGGTTCGCGGCAGCGCCCTGTGGCTGGACCTCGACCCGACCAACGACGTGATCCCGTCGACCGCGCACGTCACGCTCGCCGTCGGTCGCGACTTCGGCGACGTGAGCCCGCTGCACGGCATCATCCGCGGTGGCGGGGAGCACAAGCTGTCGGTGGGCGTGACGGTCAGACCTGTCGGGGAGCGGTAGCCCGGATTGGTCGTTCCCGCGAAGGCGGGAACCCAGCGACGTTGGGTGCAAAAAGCGGGAACGGGAAACGACACTGGGTCCCCGCCTGCGCGGGAACGACGAGGCAGGCCTCAGGCCTTCAGGAACCCCAGGTCCTGCGTCGTGAAGTTGGCCAGGTTCGGGAAGACGGCCGCCAGCTCGGCCGGCGCGAGGCCCATCCACTTCGCGAGCGTTGCGCCGTACTGGTCGACCGACGTCGTCGGCAGCCACCGTCCCTCGCGCGATACGTCGTCGGGCCCACCGAGGACGTGCTGGGGAAAGGTGCCGTACGAGGTCTGTCCGTTGACCGCCCCACCGATGATCAGGTGATGCCCGCCGTACGCGTGGTCGGAGCCGGCGTTTGCCGGCTTCAGCGTCCGCGTGAAGTCCGACAATGTGAAGCTCGTCACCTTGTCGGCGACGCCGAGGCCGACCGTCGCGTTGTAGAACGAGGTCAACGCCGGCGACAGCTGTGCGAAGAGCGCGTCCTGCGTGGCGATCTGGCCACTGTGCGTGTCGTAGCCGCCGTGGGCGACGAAGAAGATCTGGCGCGTCGGGTTGCCGAGTTCCGACCGATGCTCGATCAGCTTGGCGACCTGCTTCAGCTGGTTCGAGAGACTGTTGTTCTGGCTCCCGAACGCGGCGACCGACGTCGACGTTCCCGAGAGGATCGGCGCGAGCGTCTGCGTCAACGAAACCGTCCGGCTCTCGACACCACCGAGCGTCGAGACCATGACGGCATCGCTGCCCGACCCCATCAGCGTGTTGATCGAAGCGAGGCGTGCCCGGTCGATGACCGACGTCGACGTCCCGCTGACCGACAGCGAGCCGGTCTGCGGAAGCGCGACCGCGGTCGTGGTATCGCCGTTCAGGTACAGCGCATTGCCCGAGATCGACAGCGCGACCGGCGTGATGCCGCCGGCCGAGCCCATCAGGTCGGCCATGCGGCCGCCCCATCCGCTCGGCGCCAGCACGCTGTTCAGCCGCGCGCCCTGGAACTGGCGCTGCTGGTCTTCGTGCGAAAAGAGGTTTGGCGGCGCCGCGCCGGACGTCACGTAGTTGGTCTTGTTCGCCGGCTTCAGCAGCGTGCCGACGTTGAACAGCGTCGCGAGCTTGCCTTGCGACCACAGGCCCTGCAGCCCGGCCATCTGGGGATGCAGCGAGTAGTTGGCCTGGCCGCTGCGGTCGGCGATCGGCAGCAGCGCCGACATCGGCAGCGCGAGGCCGCCTGCACTCTGCGCGCCCCGCGCCGCGGCGTAAGCCCCGTAACCCGCGGTCGAATACGGCACGATCATGTTGTTCGAGTCGTTGCCGCCGAACAGGAACACGCACACCAGCGCGCGATAGTCGCCGCTGACGTTGGCCGCGACCGCGCTGCTCATCGAGAGGCGCGGGACGAGCGACGAGAAACCCATCGCCGAGACGGCGGCCGCCGACAGCGCGCCGAGCGCCTTGCGGCGGCCGGGTCGTGCGGGTGTATCGAGCAGTCGATCGTTCATGTTCGTCCTGACTAACGCGTGATCTGGTAGCGCGGCGAGGCCGCGAGCAGGTAGGCGGCCATGCGGGCCCGTCCGAGCGGGTCGCTCGCCGACACCGCATTGACCGCCGAGACGATCGAGTTGCGTTCGGTCGACGTCAGCGTGGCATGGGTCAGGTTCGCGTCCAGCGAGTCGACCATCGCGGGCGGCGTCGACGCGAGCGCCGAATACGCAGTCAGGTCGATCTTCGTTCCGATCGCGCCGGCCACGCTCGCATCGGGCGCGATGCCGCTGGTCGAGTAGAACAGGCTGTAGAGGAAGTTGAGGCGCGCCACCGTCGTCGTGGTGTTCTGCAGGCCGAACTGCGGCCCGAGCAGCGTTGCCGAATTCGGCAGCGCGTAGTCCGGCGGATAGAAGCTGAAGACCGAGGGCGGCAGGTAGACGCCCTGCCCCATCGCACTCGCCTGCGCGTTCAGGTACACACCGTCGGTCTTGGCGCCGAAGGCGCGCGCGACCCCGGCCGCGTAGACGGCGGGATCCCGCAGCTTGCCGAAGTTGAAATCGACGCCTCGGTCCGTGCGGGCTTCGGTGTCGAGCAGGATCGCGCGGACGACGGCCTTCATGTCGCCGCGAACGCCCTGCCCGTTGTCGTTGAAGACTGCAGTGATGCGCGACACGTACGCCGGGGTCGGGTTGCTGGTCACCAGCGCCTGGATCAACTGACGGCCGATGAAGGTCCCCACGTTCGGGTGCTGGTAGATGTTGTCGAGCGCGGCGTTCAGATCGGCAACGGCGCCCTGCCCCGCGGCCAACGTGCGACCGCTCAGCACGACCTTCGCGGACGTGTCGTGGTGCGCGTCGAACGGGACCATGTCGCCCTGGTAGTTCACCGGGTTGATCCAGCGCGATGTCGTGTTCGCGAGCGGCGCGTAGGTCCATCCGCTGAACGCGCGGGCGAAGCCCTTGACGGTGTCCGGGTCGTAGCTCGGGACCGGCTTGCCGGCTGCGTCCAGCATGGCGCTGCCATCGGGGTTGAGCTTGACCAGTCCGATCGAGAAGAGCTGGAGGACCTCGCGTGCGTAGTTCTCGTTCGGGTTGGTGCCCGCGGTCAGATTCGGCTTGTCGTTGTTGACCATGTCGAGGTAGTCGCCCATGGCCGGGCTGAGCGTCACCCGCTGCAACAGCGTTCGATAGTTGCCGAACGCGTTGTCGAGCAGCATCTGCTGGAAGGCCCGGACGCCGTACGCCGGCTTGATGTCGATGCCGGAGATCACGAAAATCTGCGAGTAGGCGAAGGCGACGCGCTGGCGCAGCTGATCGGCCCCCGACACGGCGTTGCGGAAGAACTGCAGCTGCAGCAGGAACGGCGTGTAGTTGTCGCGGTAGCAGGTGGCCACCGCGCCGGTCGGGCACCCGATCGTGCTGTTCGACGAGATGTAGTCCATCGGCGCGTAACCGGTCGTCGGGGTCGAGAGCTGTGCATCGACCCAGGCGGCGACACCACTCGCCTGCACGCCCTTGACGTCGGCAGGCGTCGGCCCGAAGGTCGCCTGATCCAGGAGGCGCAGCGCGCCAACCGATGAAAGCCGGGAAGCGCCCACGACCGGAATCGGATCGCCGAAGAGTCCGCCTCCGAAGGGGAAGCCCGGCGTCGGCGTGATGTCGGTCTGTGCGTGCGCCGCGAATGCGGTCGTCAACACGACTGCGTTGAAGCAGGCCCGAAGGATACGGGTCGGATGGATGGCGCGGACAGGCGCCCGCGCCGCCTCGAAGGCCGTCACGTCGGTGGAATACGGGGACTTGCGCAAGTCGGTCTCCTTCGCGAACCAGGGTCCGACGATCGCCCGCGCGGCAATGAATGTCAACACTGCGAATGTAACAGCGGCGACGTGAACATCAGCGGTTCACCTAATTCGTTTGGCGTCGCCTTTCGGATGGCTGTCAGACAGAAACTGCCTCGTCGTTCAATGCGGGTCCGCCTCCTCTTCGAGGCACTCACCCCTGGGAGTTCACATGTTGCAAACCGTTTACAGGAAAGGGACCGCGTCCTGGTCCGCACCGCTCGTCCGTCACGTCGTCGCCTTCATCGTCGCCTGCTTTGCACTGACCGGGGCCGCCTGGGCCAGCGTCGAAGTCAACAGCGCCGACACGGCGCAGCTCGAGAGCATCAAGGGCATCGGTCCGTCGCTGTCCGGCAAGATCCTCGCCGCGCGCAAGCAGGGCGCCTTCCGGGACTGGTCCGATCTCTCGACACGCGTGTCCGGTGTGGGCGAAAAGAACTCCGCCGCGTTCTCCCGGGCCGGGCTCACGGTCGGCGGAAAGCCGAAAGACGGTGCGCCCGTCAGCGGCGAAGCGACCTCCGGCAAGAGCGCCGCCGGCAAGAGCGCCGCGAAGAAGCCCGCTGCGGATCCGAACGCGACGACACTGGCCTCGAGCGCCAAGCGGTAGCGTCGGCGATCATGCATTGAATGGTGGACCGGCAGGGCTGCGCGAGCGCCCTGCCGGCCGATGGTGCGTGGGCGGCGCGATAAACTGCCGATCCACTGGCCGTCCGGACTCACGTCGCATGCAGTCGTCCCCCGTTTCCCGAATCGAATACCCCACGATCGAGGACACCGTCGGCCACACGCCGCTGGTACGCTTGCTGCGCATTCCCGGACAAGAGAACGACCGGCGCCGCAACATCATCCTCGGCAAGCTCGAAGGCAACAATCCGGCAGGCTCGGTGAAGGACCGACCCGCGCTGTCGATGATCCGGCGGGCCGAGGAGCGCGGCACGATCAAGCCGGGCGACACGCTGATCGAGGCCACCAGTGGCAACACCGGCATCGCGCTCGCGATGGCTGCGGCGATGCGCGGCTACCGGATGGTGCTCGTGATGCCCGAGCACCTGTCGATCGAGCGGCGGCAGACGATGCGGGCATTCGGCGCGGAGATCGTGCTGACGTCGAAGGACGGCGGCATGGAGTTCGCGCGCGACTTGGCGGAGCGCATGCAGAGCGAAGGCAAGGGATTGATCCTCGATCAGTTCGCCAATCCCGACAATCCGCTCGCGCATTACGAATCCACCGGGCCCGAGTTGTGGCACGACACGCAGGGGACGATCACGCACTTCGTGTCCAGCATGGGCACGACCGGCACGATCATGGGCGTCTCCCGCTATCTGAAGGAACAGAACCCGGCGATCCGCATCGTCGGAGCGCAGCCCGAGGAAGGCTCGCAGATTCCGGGGATCCGCAAGTGGCCCGAGGCCTACCTGCCGAAGATCTTCGATGCGTCGCGCGTCGATCAGGTCGAGAACGTCAGCCAGGCCGATGCCGAGGAGATGGCGCGGCGGATGGCGGCCGAGGAAGGCATCTTCGGCGGCATCTCGGCAGCCGGTGCGCTTTGCATCGCGCTCCGCGTGGCATCCACGGTCGAGAACGCCACGATCGTCTTCATCGTCTGCGACCGCGGGGACCGGTATCTTTCGACCGGCGTCTTTCCGGCCTGACGCGACACCCGCCCGTCGGCCGGACGACCTTTCGCGGCGTTGTATCGACGCCGTTTCGCCACAAGCCGCGTCGGATTGCGGTATGTTTCTTGCTCTGAAAGGGTCCGCCAGGGAAGATCATGGACAACGACGAGTCGAGGCAGTCGATTCTGGAGCGCTTCATCAGCGACCATCCGGATCTGTACGAGGCCATCAAGGCGCGCCATCGCACGAAGATCGGCAAGAGCGCCCTGCTGCACAAGGACCTCCTCGCGTCGTATCAACCGCTGGTCGACGAAGGCGTGATTCGCCATCGCGTCAACAAGTCGAACAGCTTCCGGGTCAACGGCGAGTACATCCAGATCGCCTATCGCATCTCGATCCGTGCGAGCGACGGCAAGTGGCAACGCATCGACGTCGGCAAGGAATCGATCAAGCGCGAGTTCGAGAACTTCGTCCGTCGCATGCTGATCGTCGAGCAGCTCGAGAAGATCCGTGCGTACGTGGACGAGCTTCGCGCTCCTCCGGAGGACTCGGAGTTCTCGGTGCCCGACTTGACGTCGATCTGGGGACCACGCTGATCGGACGGAGACGCAGACGTTCGAAGCAAAGCTGCCGAGCCCGTGATCTCGCGCAGGCGGGAACACAAGTGTCGACACTCGGTGCGATGCGTTACCAAGGCGCCATCATCGGGCCTCGAAACCGATGGACGTCGACTGGTCAGCCGGTCGCTCCCGCGTCACATCATCCCGTCGCAGCCGGGTCACGTCAGCCCGTCCGTTCGCGTCACGTCAGACCGTGGCTTTGCATCACGTGATCCCGCCACTCCGTATCAAGCTAGCCCGTCGTTCCCGCGAAGGCGAGAACCCAATGTCGTTGGGTGGGCGTGCACCGCGTAACGACACTGGATCCCCGCCTCCGCGGGGATGACGGGCATGTATGAGGTGCAGTAGGGAGGCCGTCGTTCCGGCGGAAGCGGGAACCCAGTGTCGTTGGGTAGACGTGCACCGCGTAGCGACACTGGATCCCCGCCTCCGCGGGGGTCACGAGGCTGAATGAGGTGCGACAGGGAGGCCGTCGTTCCCGCGGACGCGGCAACCCAGTGTCGTTGGGTAGACGTGCACCGCGTAACGGCACTGGATCCCCGCCTCCGCGGGATGACGGGCATGAATGAGGTGCAGTAGGGAGGCCGTCGTTCCCGCGGAAGCGGGAACCCAGTGTCGTTGGGTGGGCGTGCACCGCGTAACGACACTGGATCCCCGCCTCCGCGGGG
>CAXTPX010000026.1:0-11482 GCA_964246005.1 uncultured Burkholderiaceae bacterium
CGTCATCCGCACGTTGCCGGCGAAGCGTGCGGGACGACGCGAAGATAGTGATCGCCCTGTTCGCATGGCTGTAGGCGCAACGCGCATTCAGCCCGCGGCGCCACGATCCGGCGTACGCTGGCCGATGTCCGACACGCCTTTCAGCGGGTGCAGCGGCGGTGACCCGCGCATCCGGCACGACAATCGGTTCCCGAGCCGGCAATTCCCTCAAGCACAAGGAGACACCATGTCCAGCAGCACACTCGATCTCGATGGCGACGAAGCACCGGTGACCAGCCTCGGCCACGGCACGGCGGCCCTCGGCCCCAGCGACAGTTCCGACAGCGGCAGCGATGTGGTCGGCGGCCCCGGTATGGACGAAGGACTCTCAGACGAGCAGGCGCGCCGCATGCCGATGAGTACGAAGCAGGGAACGGGTCGCGACTTCGGCGACATCGGCCTGCAGTCGGACAGTGATCGCGAAGGCACCGGTGAGCGGGGCTCGTCCGGCATGGACACGACGCCGGTCGATCAGCAGTTGAGCGTGCGGTCGGAAGGCGATGGATTCGACGGTCTCGATGACGCGGACCTGGCGGACCTTACCGACGAATCGAGCGATCCGGACGTCGAGGCCGAACGCGAAGGCGAGGCGTCGGTCGACGACGGCGCCACCTGACCACGCGTTACTCGAACGCGGACGGCTCCAGCACGATGCGGTCGAGCGGATCGGTCGTGCGGCTCAGCCGCTTGGCCACCGTGTGGATCTGCTGCAGATGTGCGTTGTAGGTCGTGATCATCGCGGTCTCGTCAAGACCGGTCTGGCCGGCGAGTTTCTCGAGCGTCGCGCGCGTCAGCAGGAAATGATGCTCGCGGCCGTGGAATTCATGGCCGAAGTTGATACCGCCGTCCGTCTGGTCGTGCTTCATGGCTCACCTCGTGTTGTGTCGTGTCGTTCGACGTCAGTCGATCGTCGTCGAGTTCACCGCGCCGGCAGGACCGTTCCGCGGCATTCGCCGAAGCCGATGCGCCGCGCGCCCTCTTTCTCGCACCAGGCTCGGAAGACCACCGTGTCGCCGTCGTCGAGGAACGTGCGCGTCTCGCCGTTCGCGAGCGTCAACGGCTTCTTTCCGCCTTCGACCAGTTCGATCAATGCGCCCGCCTCGCTCGAAGTCGGCCCCGACGCGGTGCCGCTGCCGAACAGGTCGCCCGGCATCAGCCTGCATCCGTTGACGGTGTGATGGGCCACCATCTGGCCCACCGTCCAGTACGCATGACGAAAGCTCGTGCGGGTGAGCTTCATCGCCGGCTCGTGCGCCGCGTCCGATCGCGCCGTCGACAGGCTGGCCTCGAGCTGCACGTCGAACGCGCCCTCCTCCCACACCGACGGTGCATCGAGGTAGGGCAACGGTTGCGGGTCGCCCGCGTCCCGATGCCACGCGGTGCGAAACGGCGCGAGCGCCTCGAGCGTGACGATCCAGGGCGAGATCGTCGACGCGAAGTTCTTCGCGAGGAACGGACCGAGCGGCTGGTACTCCCACGCCTGGATGTCGCGGGCCGACCAGTCGTTCAGCAGGCACAGACCGAAGACGCGTTCGTCTGCCGTCGCAATGGGAATCGGCGTACCGTCGTCGTTGCCGGCGCCGATGAAGATGCCGACCTCGAACTCGTAGTCGAGCCGCTTGCTCGGGCCGAAGCTCGGACGCTCCGCACCCGGCGGCATGGTTTGACCCACCGGTCGATGAAAGCTTTCGCCGCTGACGCCGATCGTCGAGGATCGGCCGTGATAGCCGATCGGCACCCACTTGTAGTTGGGCAACAGCGGCGCGTCGGGCCGGAACAGCTTGCCGATGTTGGTCGCGTGGAACACCGACGCGTAGAAGTCGGTGTAGTCGCCGATGCGCGCCGGGACCGCGTGTTCGATATCGGCCTGCGCGACCAGGCAGCCTTCGAGGGCAGCGGCCTCGGGCGACCCGGCGCGCAACGCGCGTGACAGCGCGAGCCGGAGCGCGTGCCACGTCGCGGGGCCCCTGCCCATCAATGCGTTCAAGGTCGTCGCGTCCGGCTCGTCGAGCGCTGCTTCGATCGCAGCGGCGAGCGGCGTGTTCGTCTTCGCAGCCGCCGAGAGGTCGATCACGCTGTCGCCGATCGCGACGCCGATGCGGAATGCCGACGTGGAAGCGGACTCGACCGGGTCGCGGCGACGAAACACGCCGAACGGAAGGTTCTGGATCGGAAAGTCGATGTCCGGCGCGTTGGCCGATGCGACCCAGCTTTGCAGGGAAGGATCGTGCGTTTCGTCGAGCGTGATCATGGTCGAGGGGGGGTCAAGCCGACGGCGCCCGGAAGTGCTTCTTCAACCCTTGCCAGCACTCGAAGTATTCGGCCTGCAGTTGAGACGTCTCGAGCGCGAAGCGGGTCGGATGGAGGATGTCGGGCGTCTCGAACATGAAGGCCATCGTATCGCGCAGGTAGTCGGGCTTCGACGTGTCGGACCTCGACGCCTTCTCGAACGTGTCGGCGTCGGGGCCGTGTCCCGACATGCAGTTGTGCAGCGATGCCCCGCCCGGCATGAACCCTTCGGCCTTCGCGTCGTAAGCACCGTGGATCAGGCCCATGAACTCGCTCGCGAAGTTGCGGTGGAACCACGGCGGACGGAACGTCTCCTGCGCGACCAGCACGCGCGGCGGGAAGATCACGAAGTCGAGCGTGTCGACGCCCGGCGTGTCGGAGGGCGACTGCAGCACGAGATAGATCGACGGGTCCGGATGATCGTAACTGACCGAGCCGATCGTGTTGAAGCGGCGCAGGTCGTACTTGTACGGCGCGTAGTTGCCGTGCCACGCGACGACGTCGAGCGGCGAATGGTCGATCTCGGCTGACCACAACCGACCGCCGAACTTCGCGATGAGCTCGAACGAACCTTCGACGTCCTCGTAGCGCGCATGCGGTGTCAGGAAGTCGCGCGGGTTCGCGAGTCCGTTCGAGCCGATCACGCCGAGGTCGGGCAGCTGCAGCAGCGCGCGATAGTTCTCGCAGACATAGCCGCGGGCCTGGTCGCCGAGCAACTCCACGCGAAACCGCACGCCCCGCGGCACGACCACGATCTCCTGCGGTTCGACGTCGAGCGTGCCGAGCTCGGTCGCGAGCCGCAGCGAGCCTTCCTGCGGCACGATCAGCAGTTCGCCGTCCGCGTCGTAGAAGAAGCGGTCCTCCATCGAACGATTGGCGACGTACAGGTGGATCCCGCAGCCGTGGTTGCCCGCGACCGTCACCAGCCCGTCGACGAAGTCGGTCGGCGCCGTCGGCATCGGCAGCGGATTCCAGCGCAACTGGTTCGGCGGCGTCGGCACTTCATCGAAGCGGCTCCGCATCCGCCCCATGTCGATCTCGACGAAGGGTCGGTGGACCGCAGCCGGGCGGATGCGATAGAGCCACGAGCGACGGTTGTGGTGGCGCGGCGCGGTGAACGCGGTGCCGCTCAGTTGCTCCGCATACAGGCCGAGCGGCGCACGTTGCGGCGAGTTGCGGCCGATCGGCAACGCGCCCGGCACCGCCTCGGTCGCGAATTCGTTGCCGAAGCCCGACTGATAGGTCAGTGCGGACGTGATGGTCGATGGCTGCAGATTCGTCGTCGTCATGCTCGCTCCGCTGTCGTGCGTTCGCGTCAGCCTTCGAGGGCTTCCCACATCGCCTGGTCGCGCTCGGCCGTCCAGACGCGCGGGTCCGGGTACTGCGTCGCGAGGTCGTAGGCGCGCGTCACGTCGAACGGCATGCAGTGGTCGAAGATCACCCAGTGCCCGTACTTGGGCTTCAGCTTCGCATACGTCTCCTTGTAGGTCGCGCCGAGGTCCTTGCCGCTCCGCGCGGCGATCTTGACGGCTTCGTACAGCTCCGAGACGAACGCGCGCGTGCCGGCGAGACCCTCGGCCACGGCGGCCGGCGTCTTCAGCGCGGCGCCCCGACCCGGCACGAGCTGCTCCGGCTTCAGCGCGGCGACCGCATCGAGCGTCGCGGGCCAGTCCTCGAAGTAGCTGTCACCCGCGTACGGTGTCGCCCCGAACTCGACGAGGTCGCCCGACAGCAGCGTCTTCTCCGCCGGCAGCCAGACCACCGTGTCGCCCTTCGTGTGGCCGCGGCCGAGCTGCATCAGCTTGACCTCGAGCTTGCCGAGCCACAGCGTCATCTCGCCCTTGAACGTCATCGTCGGCCAGGTCAGCCCCGGCACGCTCTCGACCGACTGGAAGAGGCGCGGGAAGCGCCCGATCTCGCTCTTCATGTCGGCGTCGCCGCGCTCGACGATCAGGTCGTAGGTGTCCTGGCTCGAGATCACTTCGGACGCGCCGTACGCCGTCGCGCCCAACACGCGCACCGCGTGGTAGTGCGTCAGCACGACGTACTTGATCGGCTTGTCGGTCACCGTGCGGATGCGGCGGATCACATCGGCCGCCATCACCGGCGTGGCTTGCGTATCGGCGACCAGCACCGCGTTGTCGCCGATCACGATGCCGGTGTTGGGATCGCCCTCGGCCGTGTAGGCCCATCCATGTTCGGAAAGCTGCTCGAACGTGACCTTCTTCTCTTCGAGGTCGGCATGCGACGCGAATTTCTTTTCGGTGGCCATCGGAATCTCCGGACAGGTGCGAGCGACAGGACACTAGCGCGCGGCCGTCATTGTGAACCTCGCCGCAACCCCTTTGCCCGTGCGGCGCATCCTATGCAATCATTGCGATAAGGTCAATTCGTTGGCTTAGGGACAATCTTTCACGATGGATGCGACGAACGGGTCGATGCCGTGAGCAAGCCGCAACGCGGCATCCAGTCGATCGAGGTCGGCGGGCAGTTGCTGCTGGCGCTCGCCGGCGCGGGGCGTGCGATGGCGCTAGGCGAACTCGCGCGGGTCGGCGGCATGGATCCTTCGAAGGCGCATCGCTATCTGGTGAGCTTCGGCAAGCTCGGCCTGATCCGCCAGGACGCGTCGTCGGGCGCCTACGACCTCGGGCCGCTCGCCGCGCAGCTCGGACTCGCCGCGCTGCAACGGCTCGATCCGCTGCGCGAGGCGACGCGTGCTGCCGAGGCGCTGGTCGCGGCGATCGGCCATACCGTCGCGATCGCCGCGCACGGACACCTCGGGCCGACGGTCGTCCGCATCGAGGAGTCGGTCCATCCGCTGCACGTCAATATGCGCACCGGCACCGTGATGTCGCTGCTCAACACCGCGACCGGCCTCGTGTTCGCGGCCTGGCTGCCGCACGAGGTCGTGGCGCTGATGCTGGAGCAGGAAGCCTTGCGCCTCTATGGAACCGACGTACGCGCACGACCGGGCGACGCCGCGATGGGGCGAATGCTCGAAGGCGTCCGCAAGCGCGGCCTCGCGCGGGCGGTCGGCAAGCCGATCCCGGGCATCAACGCACTGAGCGCACCCGTGTTCGACTTCAACGGGCGCATCGTGCTCGCGATCACGGCGCTGGGACCGTCCGGGACGTTCGATGCGGGCTGGGACGGCGAGATCGCCGATGCGGTCCGGCGCTGTGCCAGCGCCGTGTCGGGCACGCTCGGTGCAGAGAGTGCTAAGGAAGCTTGACGCGCGATGGTTGTGGAATCAACGGTAGCGGCGCCGGGCCCCGTCGGGCGACTTGCTGCAACGATTCCATCAGGCGATGGTGCGCCACCTGGAATTCTTCCATCAGCCGTTCGATCGGTTCGACGCTCGGATCGCCCTTGCACAAGGTCTCTGCGGCGCGAAGGAGACGGATCCGGACCGCCCCATGACCGCGAATCGCGAACCGCAACAAATCGTATGCATCCGCCACGACGCTCTCCGGTGTTGTAGATGCGGAGCAGTACGCTCGAGGGGGTCCGACAGATTCAACCCGATCGATCGCTGACGATGGACGAGGCGAGCGCGAAGACGACGAGCGTACCCGGACGACTGCAGCTTCGCAGGGCGAAGGGGTGGCGGTTGCCGCCGGGCGCCGTCAGCGTCGCCCGTCCGTCGATCTGGGGCAATCCGTACCGGATCGGCGACCAGGTGGACGGCTGGGGTCTCGTGAAGGATCGTGCCGACGCGGTCGCGCTGTTCCGCGAACGCTGCACGGCGCCGCCGCCGGGCCACCGCTACGACGAGCTGAGAGGTCGTGACCTCGCGTGCTGGTGCCCGCTCGAGGGGCCGTGCCACGCGGCGGTGCTGCTCGAACGTGCCAACACGACCGGGCGATGAGCGCCCGCGGACGTCACGCCGCCCTGGCGAGCTCCTGCAGCCGCACCTGTCCGCGCTGCTCGTCCATCTGCCGGCCGAGCAACTTGACGAGCGCATAGACGGTGTCGATGTGCGGCATCGGCGTCCCGGTGAGCCGGCCGAGCTCGACCACGCTGCCGACCAGCGCATCGATCTCGAGCGCGCGACCCGCTTCGACATCCTGCAGCATCGACGTCTTGTGCTTGCCGACCTTCTCGGCACCGGCGATGCGCTTCTCGAGCGTAACGCGGAACGTGATGCCGAGCTTGCCGGCCGTGTCCTGCGCTTCGCGCATCATCGACGCCGCGAGCTCGCGCGTCAGCGGGTACTGGCAGATATCGACCAGCGTCGCGTGCGAGAGGCTGCTGATCGGGTTGAACGTCAGGTTGCCCCACAGCTTCAGCCAGATCTCGGACCGGATGTTGTCGAGGACCGGCGCCTTGAAGCCCGCGCCGACGAAGCAGCGGGAGATACGCTCGACGCGTTCGCTCGTCGAGCCGTCGAGTTCGCCGATCGGGAAGCGATCGCCTTCGACGTGGTGCACGACGCCCGGCGCGACCAGGTCCGACGCCGGATACACGACGCAGCCGATCACGCGTTCGGCCGGGATGCAGCGGCCGATGACGCCGCTCGGATCCACGCTCGAGAGCGTCGTCCCGGCGAGGTCTCCGCCGTGCTCGTGGAAGTACCAGTACGGGATGCCGTTCTGCATCGTGACGACCGCGGTGTCCGGCCCGAACAGCTTCGGCACGTCGTGGGCGACCGACTCGACCTGGTGCGCCTTCATCGCGAGGATGACCAGGTCCTGCGGACCGGCCTCGTCGTAGTCGTTGGTCGCCTTCACGTTGCGCGCGACGTGTTCGCTCCCGTCGGCCATCACGAGCTTGAAGCCGTGGTCGCGGATGGCCGCGAGGTTCGCACCGCGGACGATGAACGTCACGTCCTCGCCTGCGAGCGCGAGCTTCGCTCCCACGAGTCCGCCGATGGCGCCGGCACCGATGACTGCGATCTTCATGTGTTCCCCTGACTTCGAATGGTTGGTAGCGCGAGTCAGCCGTAGCGGTTGCGCAGCGACCCGATGCCGTCGATCGCGATCTCGACGTCGCTACCGGGCTTCATCGACCCGACGCCCACCGACGTGCCGCACAGGATCACGTCGCCGGCGAACAACGTCATGTCGGCCGAGATCAGGCTGACGAGCCGTTGGACGGAGAAACGCATGTCGCTGATCGGATAGTCCTGCCGCAGTTGCCCGTTCAACGTGGTCTTGACGACCAGCGTCGTCGGGTCGAGGCCCGTGGCCACCACCGGCCCCATTGGGCAGAACGTGTCGAAGCCCTTCGCGCGCACCCACTGCGCGAACGACGCATCGCGGTTCAGCACGTCGGCGTTGGTGACATCGTTGGCACAGGTGTAGCCGAACACGTGGTCGAGCGCGTCGGCCTCGCTGACGGCCGTGGTCGTCCTGCCGATCACGATGCCGAGTTCGCCTTCATAGACCACCTTGTCACCGCTCGAAGGCGGCCGGATCGTGTCGAACGGATTCGCGAAGGCGTTGGGCGACTTGAGGAAGTACAGCGGCTCGGCCGGATCGGCGAGATCGAGCTTGGCCGCGAGCGCCATGAAGTTGTTCCACAACGCGACGACCTTGGTCGGTTGCGTCGGCATCAGCACCTTGACGTCGCCCACCGACAGCACGACGTCGGTCGGCCGGGGGCTCTCGAACATCGATCCGGTGTGCACCCGGATCGACGAATCGTCCAGCGTGCCGAAGCCCGTGGTACCGTCATGCAGGTATCGAATCCATCGCGTCACCTGCATCAGATCACGCGCTCCGCCCTGAGCGCTTCGATCTGCGTCGCGTCGTAACCCAGTTCGGCGAGCACCTCCTCGGTGTGTTCGCCGAGGAGCGGCGAGCGCGTCACGTGGGTCGGGCTGTCCGACAGCTTGATCGGGTTGCCCACGGTCAGGTACTTGCCGCGCGTCGGATGGTCGACCTCGACGATCGTGCCGGTCGCCCGCAACGACGGCTCCTCGGAGAGCTCCTTCATCGACAGGATCGGCCCGCACGGAATGTCGAACTCGTTGAGGATCTCCATCGCTTCGAGCTTGTCCTTCGTCATCGTCCACTGCTCGATGCGGGCGAAGATCGGCTTCAGGTGCAGGAGGCGCGCGGCGGGCGTCGCGAACGCCTCGTCGGTGATCCAGCCCTCCTCGCCGATCACCTTGCAGACCGCCGGCCAGACCGCCGCCTGCGTGATGAAATAGATGTACGCGTTGGGGTCGGTCTCCCAGCCCTTGCACTTTAGGATCGAGCCGGGCTGGCCGCCGCCCGACGCATTGGCGGCGCGCGGCACGGCCTCGCCGAATTCACCGTCCGGGTACTGCGGATACTCGTGCAACGTGCCGGTCCGGTCGAGCCGCTGCTGGTCGCGCAGCTTGACGCGGCACAGGTTCAGCACGGCGTCCTGCATCGGCGCGAGCACCGTCTGCCCGCGACCGGTCTCGTGCCGCTGCAGCAGGGCCGCGAGGATGCCGAGCGCGAGATGCAGGCCGGTGCCGCTGTCGCCGATCTGCGCGCCGGTCACGAGCGGCGGGCCGTCGTCGAAGCCCGTCGTCGACGCAGCGCCGCCGGCGCACTGCGCGACGTTCTCGTAGACCTTGCAGTCCGCGTACTTGCCGGGTCCGAAGCCCTTGACCGACGCGACCACCATGCGCGGATTGAGTTCGTTGATGCGTTCCCACGTGAAGCCCATGCGATCGAGCGCGCCCGGCGCGAAGTTCTCGACGAGCACGTCGCACTGCTTGATCAGCGCTTCGAGCACGGCCTTGCCGGCCGGCTTCTTCGTGTCGACCGTGATCGATCGCTTGTTGTGGTTCAGCATCGTGAAGTACAGGCTGTCGACGCCCGGGATGTCACGAAGCTGGCCGCGGGTGGCATCGCCCTCTCCCGCGCGCTCGACCTTGATGACGTCGGCGCCGAACCAGGCCAGCAATTGTGTACAGGTCGGTCCCGATTGCACGTGCGTGAAATCGAGGATCCGATAGCCTTTGAGGGCTTGGCTCATCCGGTTCTCCGTTGCATGTTTAGATTCTCGTCGACCGCTCGGCCCACGCTCCCCCCGGCTGCGCCGATGCCGTCATGTGCGCACGCCGCAGCGGCCGCAGGACGAGCCAGGCCATCAGCGCGGCCACCGCGTTCATCGCGCTCGCGACGATGAAGACCGCATGCCAGCCACCGGTCGTTGTCGCGAGCACGCTGGACAGCGGCACCAGCAGTGAGGCCGTGCCCTTCGCGGTATACAGCAGGCCGGCGTTGGCTGCGGCGTACTTCGAGCCGAACGTGTCGGCGCACGTCGAAGGAAACAGGCTGTAGATCTCGCCCCACGCGAAGAACACCAGCCCGGTCAGGACGACGAACGCGACCGGGTTCTGCCCGTAGTTGTACAGCGCGAGGATGCCGATGGCTTCGAGCGCGAACGCGATGAACATCGTCTGCTCGCGACCGATCCTGTCCGACACCCATCCGAAGAACGGTCGCGTGATGCCGTTCAGCACCCGGTCGATCGCCAGCGCGAACGTCAGCGCCGGCAACACGAGCCCCATGATGTTGACCGGCACGTCGCCGATCCTGAAGTCCTTCGCGATCGGTCCGAGTTGCGCGGTCGCCATCAGGCCACCGGCCGCCACCAGCACGAACATCAGATACATGACCCAGAAGACGGGCTTGCGCAGGACTTCGGCGGGGCTGTAGTCGCGCCGCGTCTGCTGGATCGCGGCGGTCGAATGATGCGTGCCCTTCAGCTGTTGCGGCGCCCGCGTCAGGAACCACGAGATCAGGAACACGATCGCGCCCTGGCCGATGCCGAAGTAGAGGAACGCGTCCTCGTAGCCGTCCGACTTGATGAACGCGGAGATCGGAACGATGGTCAGCGCCGAGCCGGCACCGAAGCCCGCCGCCGTGAGACCCGCCGCGAGACCGCAACGGTCCGGGAACCACTTCAGCGAGTTGCCGATGAAGGTTCCATACACCGCTCCGGCACCGATGCCGCCGACCGCCGCGGCGAAATACAGCAACGGCAGCGTGTTCGCGTACGAATTCAGCACCCACCCGAGGCCGCACAGGATGCCGCCGACGAGCACGACCGGCCGCGGGCCGAAGCGATCGACCAGATAACCCTCGATCGGGACGAGCCAGGTCTCCGTCAGCACGAAGATCGTGAACGCGACCTGGATCGCCGCACGGCTCCAGCCGTACTTTTCCGAGATCGGATTGACGAAAAGCGTCCACCCGTACTGCAGATTGGCGATCATCGCCATACAGGCGATCCCGAGCACGAGCTGGCCCCATCGGTAGGACGAGCGTCGCGCCGCTGCAGACACCGGTCCGATATCTGCGGCCGGGATTGTTCGATTCATCGAGGCGGTCTCCTGACAGGTCGGCGTGCGTGAATCGCCAGCCGCGGGGCGACTGTAACGAGAGGTCACGCATGATACGAAGCCGCTGCGTCCTACACCTGCGAGCGACCCGACATTTGTCAGAAAGCACGCCTTTCGAAGGAAAAGTGTTCAAGCGCCGCCACAGTTCGCACTCGATTCATCGAGCAATATGCGAGCCCGGCTCGACGTGAGGAACGACTGGGCGCGGCAACTGTCGCGATCGTGCACGACTGCCGACATCGCCCGGGCGGGCGAAGCTTCGGTTCGCGGCGTGACCTGCGGCAGGTGTGTCGGCCGCGCCCATGCACCTTCCGACGCCGGGACGCCGTCCGGTGTTCGGCCCGCGTCAGTGAGGACCGTCCGGCAGGTGCAGCGGCCTCGCCCCTCCGGCCATCGCCCCCGGCTGGTGGGCGAGGTGTCCGTCGTCGAGCTGATGGACGGTGTCGATGATGCGGCCGAGCGCCGCGCGAGCGAGCTCTTCCCGACGACGCGCGGAACGCAGGCAGTCGCTCTTGGACTGGTTCATCGTCAGAATCCAGGTGCCGCCATCAGTCTGCAGGCCATCGTTCATGAAGTTGGCGATGGCATCGTTCAATTGGGCGACCGAACCGTTCCATTCGTCCAGAGCCCCGTCGAAGCGTGATCGAAGCGTCATTTCCCAGTCTCCACTTGAGTGCTGCATCGAACGGCACGCCATTCGGAGAACGAAGTCCGTTCGGATGGCAACGGATTCGCGGCGAGTGGCCTTCTTGAACGAACGAGACGTCACGCCCGATTGACAGATGTTAGCGACGTTTCTACAAAATCGGACGTTCGTTACGTTACGGG
>CAXTPX010000027.1:0-11450 GCA_964246005.1 uncultured Burkholderiaceae bacterium
TCGCTGAAGCATGCGAGTGGCGCGCGACGCAGCGACCGTCACCTCTGCCTCCTGTCTCTGGCCACGTTGCTGGAGAATGTCGCCGGCATCTACGTACCGTTGCTCGCGGGAGCGACGAGCTGCATCCCCGCGCTCGCCGAGGTCGGACTTCGTGGCAGCTCCGGCTTCGATGTCGTCCAGGCAATCAGCGCGCTGTCGACCTGGCGCGCGACGACCGCCCTGACGGTGCCCCAGACACTCAACGGACTGGTCACCGCGTCGAGGGCGGGCATCGCGTTGCCGCGCGAGCTGCGATACCTGGCGGTCGGCGGCGCGCCGGTTTCCCTGCATGCCCTGGAAGCCGCCGGCCGCTGCGGTCTACCCGTCTACGAGGGCTACGGGCTCTCGGAATGCGGATCGGTCGTGGCCGTCAATCGGCCCGATGCGCACCGCATCGGTAGCGTGGGTCAGCCGCTTCCGCACCTCGAGGTGCAGATCGCACCGGACGGCGAGATCCTGATCGGCGGACCGCGTGGTGGCGGCTACCTGGGCGACCCGATGCGAAGACCGGACACGTCGTCGCTCGCGACCGGTGACTTCGGTTACCTCGACGACGATGGCTATCTCTACGTCACCGGTCGCAAGCGCGACGTCTTCATCACGTCGTTCGGCCGCAACGTCGCGCCGGAGTGGGTCGAGCGCGAACTGATCCTGCATCCACAGATCGTGCAGGTGCTCGTCATCGGAGAAGGGAGGCCTTTCAACAGTGCTGTGATCGTCGTTGCACCGCACGCCACGACCACCGCGGTCGATCTGGCGCTCGAAGCGGTGAATGAATTCCTCCCCGACTACGCCCGGGTGCTCGCCTGGACTCCCGCTGACGAGCCTTTCTCGCCGGACAACGGCATGTTGACCTTCAACGGTCGCCTGCGTCGCGACAACATCCTGAGAAGCTATGCCAAGAAGCTCGATTCCCTCTACCAGCCTTCCCGCGACCGGCGCCGCCGCGCCGTTCCACATGCAGTTGGCGAGCGACACGCGTGACGATCGCGAACGCCTGCAGGCGGCACCGATCATCGCGGCCGCGCTCGCCGGACGGGTCGATCGGGCGCAGTACATCGCGTTCCTTTTGCGTGCCTTCCACCACGTCAAGCACACCGTGCCGCTGATGATGGCCTGCGGCGCGCGACTGGAAGACGACCGGGAGTGGCTGCGGGTGGCGATGGCGCACTACGTCCAGGAAGAGATCGGTCATCAGGAATGGGTGCTCGCCGACGTTGCCGCCGCCGGGGGCGACGCCGATGCCGTGCGCCGTTCGACGCCCGATCTCGACACGGACGTCATGGTGGCCTACGCATACGACACCGTGAATCGACGCAACCCCGCCGGCATCCTCGGCATGGTGTTCGTGCTGGAGGGAACGAGCGTCGGACTGGCGTCGGTGGCGGCGAATGCCTTGCAGCGATGCCTCGGTCTGCCGGCGTCGGCGTTCTCCTATCTCATCAGCCATGGCGACCTGGACACGGGCCACATGGCGTTCTTCAACCAGCTGGTCGACCGGCTCGATCGGGAAGACCGCGACGCCGTGGTTCGGACGGCGAAGGCGATGTACCACCTGTACGGCAACGTGCTGCGCGGTATCCCATCCGGAGCGCTGCAATGAGCGGCGTCGACAGGACGGTGCTGATCACCGGTGCTACCGGTGGCATCGGTGGCGAGATCGCACGCCAGATGGCGACGCCGCGCACATCCCTCGTCCTGACCGGACGCAGCCAGGTCGACCTTGAGGCGTTGGCCTACGAACTCCGGGCGACCGGCTCCTCGATCCGGGTCCACGCGAGCGACCTGGGCTCCACTGGCGAGCCGCAGCGTCTTGCCCAAGAGGTCCTGCGGTCCGAGCGCCACGTCGACATCGTCGTCCATTGCGCCGGCACCCAGGACTTCGGGCTGTTCGCGGAAAGTCCGGAAGTCGATCTCGATCGGCTGTTCGCCGTGAACGTGGTGGCGCCGATGACGCTGACGAGAGCGTTGCTGCCGCACATGCTCGCCCGCGGCCGAGGGCGGATCGTCAACGTCGGCTCGATCTTCGGATCGATCGGCTTTCCGTGCTTCGCGTCCTACTCGGCGACCAAGTTCGCGATCCGCGGCTTCTCCGAGGCACTGCGCCGCGAACTCGCCGGCACCGGCGTCTCGGTCACGTACGTTGCTCCGCGGTTCACCAAGACGTCGATGAACGGGCAGGGCGCGAGCCGCATGGCCGATGCGCTGCGGATGAACCAGGACCAGCCGGCCGACGTCGCGGCGTGCGTGGTCCGCGAGATCGAGCGCGGCGGAAAGGACCGCTATCTCGGCTGGCCCGAAAAGTTGTTCGTTCGACTGAATTCGATCTCTCCCAGACTCGTCGACGGCGCTCTGATCAAGCAGTCGCGCCGGATGAGCCCGTTCGCCAACGACCGCTGATCAACATCGAGATCCGTCATGTTCCTCCTGTCCCCCACGTCCCTTTGCCGCGCGCCACTGCTCTACCTGTCCCTCGTTCTGCTGTCCTCGTCGGCTGCGGCGGCTGTTCCTGCCAATGGTCTCGACGACGCCATCCTCGACCTCACGCATCGCTGGGCGAGGGTCAACTACAAGACGCCGGTCGATGCGCAGGCTGCGGGTTTTCGCGACGTGATCACGGCTTCCGAACGCGTGGCCGCCGCCTATCCGGGACGCGCGGAGCCGCTGGTCTGGGAAGCGATCGCCTGCGCGAGCGACGCCAAGGCCGAGGGTGGCCTCGATGGACTGAAGCAGGCGAAGCGGGCACGGGATCTCCTCCTGTCCGCCGAGAAGATCGATCCGCAGGCGCTCAACGGGTCGGTCTACACGTCGCTCGGAACGCTGTACGCGAACGTGCCGCGCTGGCCGATCGGTTTCGGCGACGCGGATCAGGCACGCAAATACTTCGAGCAGGCGCTGCAGATCAATCCCTCGGGAATCGACCAGCACTATTTCTACGGTGAATACCTCCTTCACAGGGGGGAGTACGGTAGATCGTACGAACACCTCAAACAGGCACTGGCCGCCCCGGCGCGCCCGGGTCGCGAAGACAGCGATGCCGGACGGCGCGAGGACGCGCAACGACTCCTGAACCAGTTGAAGCGGGAACACGGCGACCAGGTGGCGGGACTGTGATGCCGGGTCGAGGCCCGGCCAGTCGCTCCGCTGATGGCGTCGTGCCGGTCCGGCATCGTCCGGGTCGTGCCGCACCAACGCTGGTTCTCATCCATGGGTTGTTCAGCTCACCGCTCGAGTTCTCGCTGCTGACGCGTTGCTTGCAAGCCAGACGCGTCCGGTACGAGTTGCTCGAGATCCCGGGCTACACGCGCGGCGGTTCAGACCGATCGACCTGGCCGCAATGGGTCGCCGCTGCGCGCGAGGCACTCGATCGACGGTTCGCGGCAGACGAAGCCATCGTGGTCGGTGGTCTCTGCGCCGGTGCTGCGATCGCAGCCGCGCTGACGGACGTCCCTTGCCGGCAATCCATCGAGGGCCTCGTCATGATGTCGCCGACGCTCGACATCGACGGGTGGGGCATGACGCGCTGGCGACATATACGGCGATTCGGCTATGCGCTCGGGATCGATCGCTGGGTTTCGGTGCCGGAGCGCGAGCCGTTCGGCATCAAGAACGAGCGAATGCGCCGCCGTGTGAGGCGCGATCTGGCGGCGTCCGAATTCTCCGCAGTGGGTCCTTCGCGCATTCCGATGTGGGGCGTCAAGGCGTGCGAGCAGCTCTACACGATCCTGCGGGCGCGGCTCCGCAGACTCGATCTGCCGCTCCTGGTCGTGCACGCGAAGGACGACGAGATCACGTCGCTGTCGAGCGTGAAGAGATGGATGGCCGCGGTACCGGGAAGGCCGCAACTGCGGGTGCTCGAGGACAGTTACCACATCATCACCATCGACAACGATCGCCGCGAGCTTGCTCGATGCCTGGCTGACTTCGTCGGAGCGCCCAGAGGGACGGATCGCGCTCACGCCGATCATCGGTCGGCCGAGCCGGGCAGCGGCGGGGCGACGCGATCGACGAGACCGTCGTGGATTCCCGTCGGTCCGGGACAGCCGGCCTGAGATCCCCGTGAGCCTGCTCCTCGACACGAATCCGGTGGCCGCGGTGGCTCTTCGAGCAATCGGCTGCAGCCCACGGACACCCTTCGCCGTCGGGCAAGGCAACACTTGTGGAGGCCGCCGATGATGGCCTTCCTCGCGATCGTGTCGATGGGCATCGCGATCATCGGAAGCGCGCTCGCGCTCTACATGACCCGCCTGGTCCGTACGACGACCGACGACTGCCCGTCGTCGCTTCCCGGTCCATGGCCTGCCGTCACCCTCCTCAAGCCGCTGCACCAGGCGGAGCCCGATCTCTACGAGAACCTGTTGTCGTTCCTGATGCAGGACTATCCCGGCGACGTGCAGATGGTGGTCGGGGTGGGCGCCGCATCGGACGCAGCGCTCGGGATCGCGCAGCAACTGCAACGCGATTTTCCGTCGCGGGACATCGAGATCGTCGTCGGGGACGGTGCCGTCGAAGGGAACGCGAAGGTGGCCAACCTGGTCACGATGAGCACGAAGCTGCGGCATGAGGTCGTCGTCCTGAGCGACAGCGACATGCGGGTGGGGCGCAATTACCTGAGGCAGGTCGTCACGTCGCTCGGCAGGCCCCAGGTTGGGCTCGTGACCTGCCTGTATCGAGGCGAGAGCGCGATCGGGTTCTGGTCGCTGCTTTCATCGATGGCGATCGACTTTCACTTCTTTCCGACGGTTCTGCTCGGCATCCACCTGCAGAAGGCTCGCCCTTGCATAGGCGCGACCATCGCCCTGAAGCGTTCCATGCTGTTGACCATCGGCGGCTTTCGTGCCTTCGCCCATGTGCTCGCCGACGACTACGCCATCGGCGAGGCTGTTCGCGCGACCGGCCAGCTGGTGCTGGTCGATCGGACCGCGCTGGTTCATCGGTGCACGGAACGCACGGCGACGGAGCTCGTCCTGCACGAACTGCGGTGGGCGCGGACGCTTCGCTCGATCGATCCCGCGGGCTTCGCCGGTTCGTTCGTTACCAATCCGCTGCCGTTCGCGATCATTGCGGCGACGCTGACCGGCTTCGATGCATGGGGTCTCGCGACCATTGCGCTGACCGTGGTCTGTCGTGCGCTGCTGCAACGACAGATCGAGGTCCGACACTGCATCAGGACGCGACGATGGCTGCTGACGCCGGTACGAGACCTTCTGTCGCTCGCCGTGTTCTGCTGGAGTTTTATTGGCACGGAAGTGGTTTGGCAGGGGCGCCGCTATCGGATCCTGCGGGACGGTGCTCTGAAGCAGAGGCTTGCGTAGTGAGGCACTCATGCCGTTTGGATGATGCTGGGCATTGATCGACAATCGCGGTCTCCCACGGGAGCATCCGGTCCTGCGCTCGAACGAACGCGCACCGCGTGTGGCTTCGGGCGTGCCACAAGAAAGAACACAGGTCATGCACCTCGACAATCGCTTCCGTTTCCTCACTCGATCGATGGCGGGTCTCGTGCTGCTCGCTTCGGCCGCCGTGCACGCGGGGCCTCTCGATGCGCTGCGATCCACCCCGCGCACGCCGGATGCGGCCGACTTCCAGCCGTTCGCGACACCAACGCAATACCGAAGCGAAAACGGGGTGCTCTTCGTGACGATGGAAGCACGCCCGACATCGGTCGCGCTCGGTCCCTACTCGATCCGCGGCGCGACCTACAACGGCGAATACGGTGGTCCGGTGCTGCGGGTTAAACCGGGCGACACGCTTCATTTCCGACTCGTCAATCACCTGGCACAGAACACCAACGTCCATTTCCACGGCCTGGGGGTGTCGCCACAGGGACGTGGCGACGATTCGATGCACATGGTCAGGCCCGGTGAATCGTGGGACTACGTCATCGCGATTCCGAAGGAGCATCCACCCGGCGTCTACTGGTATCACACGCACGGTCACGACTTCGCGGAGCGCCAGGTGATGGGCGGCCTGAGCGGCACGATCGTCATCGAAGGGTTTCAAGACCAGTTACCCGCGACCCGACCGCTCACGGAACGTCTGATCGCCCTCAAGGAATTTTCGCCCGACGGGAAAGGCGGCCTCAACAACGTGCCGAAACCGTTCAACGGCACGATCCAGAACATCAACGGCCAACTCGCGCCGGTGATCGACATGCAGCCGGGCGAGACGCAGTTGTGGCGATTGAGCGATCAGACCGCCAACACCTACTTCCGCCTGCGGCTCGAAGGCCATCGCTTTACCCAGGTCGGTCGCGACGCTCGCCCGATCCTGCATCCCTTCAACATCGACGAGATCGTCATCGGGCCGAGCGAACGGATCGACGTGCTCGTGACCGCTGTCGCGGCCGGTCGGTACCAGCTCATCTCTGAACCAACCGCGACCGGGCCGGTGGGCGACATGTTTCCGCCTCAGGTATTGGCGACGGTCGACGCAGCAAGCGACCCGGGCCGGCCAGCGCCGTTGCCGCTGGGCGAACTCGTGATCGACGCTCCAGGGCAGAAGCCCATCGACGGCGATCGCATCGACGCGAAGCGGCTAGTGTCTTTCTCGGAAGACCCGATCACCGGTCTCTTCTTCATCAACCACCAGACCTTCGACCCCGAACGGATCGACCTGAAGGTTCCGCTCGGCTCGATCGAGGAGTGGACCATCCGCAACGCGTCGGAGGAACTGCACGTCTTTCACATACATCAGGTCCCGTTCCAGGTCCTGAGCATCAACGGCAGGCCCGTTCCGTTCCAGGGGTTGCAGGACACCATCGACGTGCCCATCCATGGGGAGGCGAAGATCCGCATCGCCTTCACCGATCCGATCATCGTCGGCCGCTTCATGTACCACTGTCACATTCTCGAGCACGAAGACAAGGGAATGATGGCGCAGATCGAGGTCTACGACCCGAGAACCGGTCCCATGCAGGAGGGTATGACGATGGCCGGTGGCAAGGGGGCAGCGCACCATGAGAAGGAGTGAACTCGGGATCGCGGCCGCGTGTCTCGTCTGCGTGATCCAAGCGTTCGGTATTCCCTGCGCGGCGCAGCAGTCGGGGACGACGGCGTCGCCCTTGTCGAACGGCGCGGTTCGAACCGGTGCCGGCCTGAAGCCAGCCGACGCCGATACCGATGCGATCGGCGACTTCCCCAAGGTCAGCGTCAGTACGCTCGCGAACCTCGAGGGGGCTGGATTCGCCGCGTCGAGCGGCCCCGGTCGTGGACCTAGTGCGAGCCTGCGCTTCGATTCGACAGCGCTCGTCAATCTATCCGACGACCTTTCGGTCGACGGACTGTTCCAGTTCAAGCCGCGCCAGCCGCTGCGTGCAGACGACCCTAACAACGAGCTCTTCATCAACCAGGGAGCCGGCCGTCGCGAAGGCGGAAAAGTGAAGGAACTTTACGTCCGTTACGGCAATTACCGGGTCGGCAAGTTCGTCCAGAATTTCGGTCGCGCGTACCTGCTCCTGCCCGGTCCCTATGCGGCCGATTTCATTGAGGAAGCCGAACAGGGATACGAGCCGACGGAGATGGTGGGCGGCGAATGGATCCACGTCTTCGACGGCGAGAGCGGCGGGTGGCGCCAGTTGTCGTTGTCGACCTTCATGGTCGACCGGACCTTTCTCCATCGCAGCTTTCCGTACGATGAAGGAGTCATTCACTTTCACGACGGTGGCGTCGGCAATACCCGCTTCCCCACCAACGTCATGGCGACCTACGATGTGCTCAACATGCCCGTCGGAAACTGGGCGCAACTGACGTGGCAGGCGAGTGCGATCCGCTTCGGCCGAACCTACGCGACCGAACGTGGCGAGATTTGGGGCACGCTGAACGGCGACCTCGCGATCCCGCTGCGCGATTCGATCGCGTCGACGCTCCAACGCGACTACGCGCAGTTGCACTTGTACGTCGAAGCGGTTCGTCGCCAGAACTTTCAGGGAGCAGCGGGGAGGGCGCGCGACTACCTGAGTGCGTCGGCCGAGTACCTGAGCGGCTCGTGGATATTCGATGCGACGACGACCCAGCGATGGACGAGCGATCGTGTCGCGCCGCTGCAGAAGGATTCGAACTACACGGCAACGATCGGGTATCGGCTACCGACGCAGACGATCGTCTCCGTCAGCGTGGCCGACGAGTGGGTCGGGGAGCGACGCGGGATCTACGCTGGCATTCGATTGACGCAGACTTTCACGACCTGCAACCGCTGCCAGGTCAGGGGCGTCGCGTATTAGCCTCGCTCGCTGACAGGACAGAACATTGCCTGCCTTCATGCTTCCGTTGGGGATGAGGTACTGTGGGTCGAGATCTCCCCATCCACGATCGCCATGGCCGAGGCCGGCGACGCGGATCGGCTCAATCTGGCCTTCGAGACGCACGGCGTTTTGACTCGGCGCGTCATTCGATCGGTCATTCGAACAGGCGATCGGCAATTCGGCAGAGAAGTCACTTTCAATCGGCAACATGCGCGCGCGGCGTGTTCGACGGTGGTCGCGAAATTGGCTCACAGGATTAAGTTTCATGAAAGATGCGACCTGTAAGATCGCATTGACAAATTTTTAGCGTGCAGATTTGATGAAGTCGCATTCGCGCATGGAAATGTCGCGACCTGACCGGGTCGAACCGGCTCGGTTCAATTGATTGGTATGGAGCCTCGCGGCAGGCAACAACCCTTGAACGCGCTTTGGTCGATCCCGCTTCCTCCCTCTTCATAGTTATGGCTGGATGCGCGAACCCATACAGCGCCGCCTACATTCCTGTTCAAGGCCGTACACCCGATTCGGTGCGGCGAGACGTGTCACCCGGCCTCCCGCAGAGCCGGCGCTCGAGTATGTCGCGGCACTCGACGCCGCCACGATCGACCGCTACGAGGAGCGCGGTTACGTCCTGACGGGCATCTCCTCGCCTTCGAAGAGTTGTCCTGTTCCGGATAGTGAAGCGCTGGAGGCTGGGATGGCAGTCGCCGCCGATCTGGTAGTCATGCATCGTCCGGAGATCGTCGGGCCCGTGAGGCGATCGGTTGCCTCCCTCGCGGACTGCTACCTGATCCACAAAAGGACGTCACGGCAGGTCGTCGGCTTTTTCGATCGCTACCGCTTCACGCTGGGTGTTCGACTCTGCAATCTTGGCGAGGATGAAAAAGCGAAGAAGCGCTTGCGGAGTGGCGTTCTCGTCTGCCTGATCGTTCGTGGATCACCGGCAGATGTTTACGGACTGCAAGTCAATGACGTTTTGATGAGCATCGATGGAAAGGCGATTACGGATGCCGATATGGCGAATCAAATTCTTGCGCGCGATCGCGGAATGCTGGTGACCATCCTGATATCGCGGGAAGGACATTTGGTCAGCCTCGTCGTTCATCTCAACTCTTGAGGTCAGTCGATGTCGACGTCATTGCACGCGGGATCGGCTCGATCCTGGCCTCAGTAACGCGCGTGCTCGAACAGGTCAAGGCCGAGCGTTGTCTGCCGAAGGTGATCCGGATCGACAACGGCCCTGAGTTCGCAGGCAGAACGATGCAGGACTGGGCTGCTTGCAACGGCGTCGAGCTACGCTTCATACAACCTGGCAAGTCAATTCAGAACGCCTACATCGAGAGCTTCAACAGCCGCTTCCGGGATGAATGCCTCTCGCAGCATTGGTTCGCCAGCCTGAGCCACATGCGCAGCGTGATCGTAACTGGCGAGACGACTACAACCATCATCGACCGCACAGCACGCTCGGCTCCATCCCGCCAGCCGTGTTCGCCAATCGATGCCGACGACTCAACCTCGAGACATCAACTACGATTCACTGACCCTGTACCAGGATTTCGAACCGCTCGGTAACAGAACTTCCGGCATGCTTTGAGGCCCTTTGGGGCCATGGAGATGCCATGAAGAAGAGCCGCTTTACGGAGGACCAGATCGCGTACGCGTTGAAGCAGGCCAAGCTCGGGACCTCGGTCGAAGAGGTCTGCAGGAAGATGGGGATCAGTGACGCGACCTTCTATGTGTGGCGCAAGAAGTACCAGAACCTCGGCCCGTCGGAGGTGCGGCGTCTGCGGCAGCGCGAGGAAGAGAACCGGAAGTTGAAGCAGATCGTTGCCGACCTGAGTCTGGACAAGGCGATTCGTCCCCCCTCATCGCAGCATTGGTCTACAGCCGCTGAGTTCGCACGTCAATGCAGGCCCTTGCCGGCAACGACGATACCGCACAGCCGGAAATTCTAGTTCAGAGCGGTCCTGAAACGGGTACAGGGTCAGTGACGGACTTCTCTTCCAATACGCTGGTACGGCAGAAAGGAACCAGCTTAGAGCCGGCAAGCGCTCAAAACGCAATGAGGCTGGCAGCGACCAATTCAACAGCCCTCCCGCGATAGCGGTCTGAGTGACCAAACTAATGAACGAGCAATGCATGCGCTTCCACCATCTCCGCCGTCACGAAGTGTGGTGCGACATTCAATAGTGCGGCATGCGCTCGGCGTTCATGCGACCTTCGCACTGCACTCTGTATCGGCCCTCGGTAAGTCAGAGCGACGCTGGCCGCACAAGCGGTGCGCGAACGAATCTGAAAGCGAACCGCGGTCGCTTTGCCGCGGCTACCCGCTCATGGACAGTTATAAGCCTCGCCGCTCAAGGAGACGTCTTTCTTTCCTGCGTATTGAGAAGGGGTCGTCTGGGTGGTCTTTATCCAAAGCGCATTTCCACCGAGCTGAGCCACGCGATTGAGTGCGAAGATCCGCGCGCCCTGCTCGGGATCTGGATTTGCCGAATTGAGGCTGCTAGTACTGACGACATCGATAAACTTGCACGTCTTCGCTTGCGATTCGGGGATGACCCGCACCTTGGCGCCCGCGGCCGTGAGTGGAACGGTGCAAGCCGACAATGCAAACAAAAAACTCAAGGCACCAAGCACCAAGCTGCATCGATGAACAGACATGTATCCTCCCGTGGAAGTAATGAATTAATGCAGGTGTAGTAATCCTGCTCGGCGCACTCTACGCGCACCATCGCAATGACTACAGCGGCAACGCGATCATCTGAGCGACGCTCGCGCCGACATTATTAATCGAAACGGTGGTCAAAAGCTCCAATCTCTTGAACTGGAGTTGAAGTTGGAGTTGCCCCGCTGTCGTGGAGTGTTTTCGGCTTGGATCGCAAGCCGGTTGAAGTTGCTCGGTCGTAGCCTTGTCCACGGTCGGCGCGGCGCTTGCGACGGAGGCGCCGGCGGTGGTCTAGGCGGCTTCATGGGCACGTTCGAAGTTCAGCGGTGATCGGTAACCGAGGGCGCTGTGCCGACATCGTGGGTTGTACCAACCTTCGATATAGGTGAACAACGCGAGCCGTGCCTCGGCCTTGCTCTGGAAGCTGTTGCGGTCGATGAGTTCGCATTCGAGGCTGGCGAAGAAGCTCTCGGCCATGGCGTTGTCGTACGCGTCGCCGAT
>CAXTPX010000028.1:0-11432 GCA_964246005.1 uncultured Burkholderiaceae bacterium
GCGCGCCTGGCAGACGAGGTGGGGCGGGCGACGGTGGCGGACACCGCGAAGCGCTCGCCGTTGGCAGCGTCCTGCGGCAGCCCGAACCAGGCGCGCGCCATGCGGGCGTCCGCGGCGATGGCCGCGGTCAGTCGGGTGAGGTCGTCGTACTTCTCCTCGTCGCGCAGCTTGTGCAGGAACTCGACGCGCACCCGCTTTCCGTACAGCGCGCCATCGAAGTCGAACAGGTGGACTTCGAGCAGCACGCGTCCCGCGTCCTCGACGGTCGGTCGGACGCCGATGCTGGCGACGCCGGGCACCGGTTCGTCGGCAGCGCCGTGAACGCGGACGATGAAGATGCCCGACAGCGCGGTCTGACGATCGGTCGAATGACCGTGCGGCAGGATGTTGGCGGTCGGAAAGCCGATCGTCCGCCCGAGCTTCGCGCCGTGGATGACGTGGCCGCTGATGAAGTACGGATGGCCGAGCAGCTGCTCGGCGCGCGTGAGGTCGCCGGCGGCGAGCGCCGAACGGATCGCGGAACTCGAGACGCGTTCGTCCGGCGCCTCGATGGCGGGCGCCCGATCGATCCGGGACGCATCGACCGGCGAATCGTGCGACGTCATCACCGACGCGATCGTCTCGACCGCGAAGCCGAAGCGTTCGCCCGCGTCCTCGAGCATCGCGAACCCCCCGCGGCGCTGCGCCCCGAAGCGGAAGTCGTCGCCGACCATCAGCCAGCGGGCATGGCAGCCGGCCACGACGATGTCCTCGATGAAGTGCTCGGCCGACAGGCCCGCGAAGCGCGCGTTGAAGCGCTCGACGATGACGCGGTCGACGCCGCACTCGGCCAGCGCATCGAGCTTGTCACGCAGGTTCGCGATCCGCGCAGGTGGCTTCGGCATCGTGTCGTCGGGCTTGCCGGTGGCCAGCATCCGCGCGTGGAAGTATTCGCGCGGATGCGGCTCGAACGTCATCACGCACGCAGGGATGCCGAGGCTGTCGGCCGCCGCACGAACACGACCGATCAGCGCGCGATGTCCGCGGTGCACGCCGTCGAAGTTGCCGATGGTGAGCGCGCACGGCGTCCGGCTGGCAGGGTTCGGTAGGCCGCGAAAGACTCGCATGGGAGGGCCGGTTGCAGGCTGGACGTGCGCGGAAAGGGAACGATTATAGGGGCGACACCTGTGCCGTCCCGGGGCACGCGCTGTGCCGATGCTAAACTCGCCGCGGTGAAAACGATCGTGATCCTGATTTCCGGTCGCGGCTCGAACATGGAAGCGATCATCGCCGCCTGCCGGTCCGAAGGCTGGGATGCCCGGGTCGCTTGCGTGATTTCCAATCAGGCGGATGCGGGTGGCCTCGAGGTCGCCGCCAGTGCCGGCATCCCCACGCAAGTCGTCGAGTCTCGCGCATACAGCAGCCGCGAGCCGTTCGAACAAGCCCTCGTCGAAGCGATCGACGAACACCGACCTCAGTGCGTCGTGCTCGCCGGCTTCATGCGCGTCCTCACCGAATCCTTCGTCCACCGCTACGCGGACCGCATGCTCAACATCCATCCCTCGCTACTGCCCGCGTTCGCCGGCCTCGATACGCATGCCCGTGCGATCGCCGCCGGGGTTCGCGCGCATGGGGCGACGGTGCATTTCGTGAGTCCGATCGTCGACGCGGGCGCGATCGTCGCGCAGGCGATCGTGCCGGTCCGCGCCGACGACACGGCGACGACCTTGTCGGGTCGTGTGCTCGCGGCAGAGCACCGGCTCTTTCCCCGCGTCGTGCACTGGTTCATCGACGGACGGATCCGGCTGGTCGGAGGCCGCGCGATCGTCGATGGAGCGCTCGCCTCGGAGACCCTGATGGTCTTCACATGAACGCGGCAGCGAGACCGCACGCACGGCGCGGCGCGAAGGCGCAGCGGTCGCGACCGTCGGCAGCGATGCGGAAGCCCACCAAGCCGACCGGCGACGGGCCTTACCAAACGGGCTTCCACGCGAACGTCATCGCCCATGCCGAGGCGCTCCTCGGCGAAGTACTGACGTTCGACATGCCGGCCGACATCCGCGTCAGTCGCTACTTCAAGACCAACCCGATGCTCGGTCATCGCGACCGCGGCCTCATCGCCGAGAGCGTCTTCGCGGTGCTGCGTCGCAAGCTCGAATACGCGCAACTCGCGCAGAGCGGCAGCGGGTCGCTGACGCGCCGCATGATCCTGCTCGGCCTCGCCGACGCGGCCGGCGTCGAGCCGATCGCGGCGACGCTCGACACCGACGAGCGCACCTGGCTGCGGCGCGTCGGCACGATCGATCGTTCGACGATGTCGCTCGCGACGCGCTCGAACCTGCCCGAGTGGCTGTTCACCGCGCTGCGCGCCCGCTTCGACGAGGCGGAGATCGAACGCATCGCGGCCGTGCTGAACCAGCCGGCGCCGCTCGACCTTCGCGTCAACACGCTGGCCACCAGCCGCGACGACGCGCTCGCCGCGATGCGCGCCGCCGGCCTGGAGGCCGATCCGACCGCGTTCGCGCCGAACGGCATCCGGCTGCAAGGCAAGCCGGCGCTCGGCGCGCAGAAGATCTTCCTGGACGGTCGCGTCGAGGTGCAGGACGAGGGCAGTCAGCTGCTCGCGTCGCTGGTCGGTCCGAAGCGCGGCGAACTCGTGATCGACTTCTGCGCGGGTGCGGGTGGCAAGACGCTCGCGCTCGGCGACCTGATGCGATCGACCGGTCGCCTGTATGCATTCGACGTGTCGGCCAAGCGGCTCGCACGGTTGAAGCCGCGCCTCGCGCGAAGCGGCCTGTCGAACGTGCATCCGGTCCTGATCGAGAGCGAGCGCGATCCGAAACTGAAGCGCCTCGCCGGCAAGGCGGACCGCGTGCTGATCGACGCGCCGTGCAGCGGCCTCGGCACGCTGCGTCGCAATCCCGATCTCAAGTGGCGCCAGTCGCCCGCATCGATCGCCGAGCTGGCGATCAAGCAGGCCGCGATCCTCGCCGCGGCCTCGCGCCTCGTGAAGCCGGGCGGTCGCCTCGTCTACGCGACCTGCAGCCTGTTGCGCGACGAGAACCAGGCGATCGTCGAGGCCTTCGTCGCAGCCAACGACGCGTTCGAGCTCGAGCCCGCCATCGAGTTGCTGTGGCAGCAGGGCATCCACACCGGCGACCGGGTCGACCGCGGCATGCTGCTCGAGCTCTGGCCGCATCGGACCGGCACCGACGGTTTCTTCGCGGCCGTCTTCAGGAAGCGCGCAGCGCGACCGGCCGATCCCGTGAGCGAAGTCGAGGAGGCGGACGCAACAGTGAGCGCAGCCGCGCCCGACGAACCGCCGTCATGAAAGACGACGACATCGGTTCCGTGTTGCTGGACACGTGGCACGACCTGCAACAGCCGAAACTGTTGTGGCAGGTCTCGATCATCGCAGGCTCGCTGCTGATCGGATGGTTGATCGCGCACGTGATCCGGCGGGCGCTCGCGAAGCGCGCCAAGCGCTATGTCGAGATCAATCCCGAACGCAACGCGCGCTTGTTCGAGGCACGCTTCTCGGGCCTCGACAAGCTGCTGACGCCGGCCTTCGTCTGGATCTTCTGCGCGATCGCCGAGCGCGTGTTGCGGAGCTATCGACAGCCGTTCCACGTCGTTCGCATCTTCGCGATCCTGGCGATCGCCTTCGTCGGCATCCACGTCGGCCTCTACACGTTGCGCCGCGTCTTCAAGGCGAGTCCCGGCATGCTGCTGGTCGAACGCTGGTTCGGCATCCTGGCCTGGTTGCTGGTCGCCTTGCACGTCACCGGCTTCCTGCCCGACGTGATCGCCACCTTGAGCGGCCCGGACGCGACATTCGAATTCGGCAAGAACCTGAAGCTGAGCGTGTGGCAGGTGTTGTCGGCCTTCTTCTGGATCGGCATCACGCTCGTCGCTGCCCTCGGCCTCGGCTCGGTGCTCGAGTCGCGTCTGATGCGGGCCGAAGCCATCGACAACAGCTTCCGCATCGTGCTCGCCCGCCTCGGCAAGGCCGTGCTCGTGATCGTCGCGGTGCTCATCGCGATGCGCCTGGTCGACATCGACATCACGGTGTTGTCGGTCTTCGGCGGCGCGCTCGGCGTGGGGCTGGGCCTGGGGCTGCAACGGATCGCGAGCAACTACGTATCGGGCTTCATCATCCTGCTCGATCGCAGCCTGCGGATCGGCGACGTGATCACGGTCGACAAGTACAACGGCAGCGTCACGCAGATCCGGACGCGTTGCACGGTCGTGCGCGCGGCCAGCGGCGTCGAGGCGCTGGTGCCGAACGAGCTGTTGCTCAATCAGGCGGTGCAGAATTTCAGCTACGGCGACAAGAACGGCAACGCGACGAGTCGCATCCGGATCGCGTACGACAGCGATGTCGACCGTGCCATTCAGATGATGCTCGAAGCCGTGCAGGCGCAGTCGCGCGTGCTGGCCGATCCGGCGCCGACCGTGATCCTCGACGACTTCGGAGCCGACGGGATCGAACTCGTGGCGACCTACTTCGTCCCCGACCCGGAGAGCGGGACCGACCTGTTGCGATCCGCGGTCAACCGCGCCATCTGGCGAGCGTTCAACGAGGGCGGCATCCGGGTGCCGTTCCCTCCCCAGCGCGAAGTCCGCATCGCGTCCGGTGGTGATCGCGTCGGACTCCCGGCCATCGAAGCGGCGGGTTGAACGTCTTGCCCGGCAGGCAGTCATACCCGCTCGTTCGGGCGCCGGGGCCGGCCTGCCGATCCGACTGTCGTTTTCAGCACTCCGCCGATCGGACAAATGCGCGCCGACGTGTGAACAAGTCCTTATAATTCAAGCCGTCACCGCGGGCTGTTCGAAGAAGCGCCCGCTAGTTGCAAACCGCGTCCCGAGGGGCGCAGTCATGGAGATTCGATGTCCCCGGAAATTCTGAATTTCGTCACGGCCGGTCTGCTCGACTGGCCGGTCTGGAAGGTGGTCGTCGCCACACTGGTCCTGACGCACATCACGATCGCGGGGGTGACCATCTATCTGCACCGCTGCCAGGCGCACCGGGCGCTGGATCTGCATCCGGTCGTTTCGCACTTCTTCCGCTTCTGGCTGTGGGCCACGACCGGCATGCAGACGCGCGAGTGGGCTGCCATCCATCGCAAGCATCACGCGAAGTGCGAGACCGTCGATGACCCGCACAGCCCGCAGGTCAAGGGTCTGCGGAAGGTGCTGTTCGAGGGTGCCGAGCTGTACATGGCCGAAGGCGACAATGACGAGACGCTCGAGAAGTATGGCCGTGGCACGCCCGAGGATTGGGTCGAACGCAACGTCTACAGCAAGTTCGTGTGGCACGGTGTCGGCTTGATGCTGGTCGCCGACTGGATCCTGTTCGGCGCCGGGATGGGCACGACGGTCTGGGCCGTCCAGATGTTGTGGATTCCGATCTTCGCTGCCGGCGTCATCAACGGGGT
Organism: uncultured Burkholderiaceae bacterium; assembly: GCA_964246005.1. Classification (GTDB taxonomy): domain Bacteria; phylum Pseudomonadota; class Gammaproteobacteria; order Burkholderiales; family Burkholderiaceae_D; genus CAHJXF01. The sequence continues at coordinate 5,418 of CAXTPX010000028.1, forward strand.
CGGTCACTTCTCGGGTTACCGCAACTACGATTGCGCCGATGCGAGCCGCAACATCGTGCCATGGGGCATCCTGATCGGCGGCGAGGAGCTGCACAACAACCATCACACCTATGCCACGTCGGCAAAGCTGTCGTCGCGCTGGTACGAGTTCGACATCGGCTGGATGTATATCCGCATCCTCGCGGCGCTGAAACTGGCGACGGTCAAGAAGGTCGCGCCGAAGCCGAAGTTCGCGCATCCGCGGCCGCATGTCGATCTCGACAACCTGCAGGCCGTGATCGCGCATCGCTACGACGTGATGGCGAAGTACGCCAAGTCGTTCAAGGGCGCTTATCGCGAGGAGGTCGCCCGCATGGAAGGCGGCGATCTCGCCGGCGTCGCTCGCGTCAAGACAGCCCGCCGCTGGTTGCACAAGGACGTCGCCCGACTGTCCGCCGACCATCGCGGCAAGGTCGAGGGGGCGCTCGCGGCGAGCCCGATGCTGGCGAAGCTGCACCAGATGCAGTCCGAGTTGACGGCGATCTGGGACCGGTCGAGCGCGACCAGCGAACAGTTGCTGACGCAGTTGCAGGACTGGTGCAAGCGCGCGGAGGAGAGCGGCGTGCGGACCCTGCAGGAGTTCAGTCTGCGGTTGCGCAGTTACGCATGACCGATGGACCTTCGAAGAAACCCGCCGCGTGCGGGTTTTTTTTCGTTCCGTCCGCTCTATCCGACGTGCGATCACTCGTCGCGCCCCGGTTGCTTTACCGAACGAACTGGGTTAGGGCCAGCGAGGTGCCGGGGCGACGATCGTGCGAGCGCCCGCACCGGCGGTATTCATCATGAATCCAGAGAAGGCGAGCTATCGGGATTACCGGCGTCGACTCGTCGTCGGTTTCGCGCTGCTGGTCCTGATGCTGGCCCTGGCCCTTTCGTGGAAGCTGCGAGCTTCGTATGTCGACGATCGGCGTACGGCGCTGGCGCAGACGTTCAACTTCGGTCGAGCGATGGACGCATACGTCTCGAATGTGATCCAGTTCGTCGATCTCGCCCTGACCGGCTCTGCCGACGCCCTGGAGTCGCTGGACGCCGCACAGTTGCATTCGCCCGAGACGGTCCGGCAACTGCTGGCCGCCTCGGGACGCACGCCCGATACGAATTTCTGGCTGATCTTTCTGGATGCCGATGGGAACGGCGTCGTTTCATCGAACGGCCTCGCGATCGACGGCATCTCCTATGCGGACCGACCCTACTTCGCCGCGCATGCGACGGGGGTGGACGTCGGTCTCTTCGTCGATGGCCCGCAGGTCGGCCGCGTATCCGGCCGACGTCTGTTCTTCCTGAGTCGCGCCGTCCGCGCGTCGAGCGGGCGGTTGCTCGGCGTGGTCGCCGCCCCGGTCGATGCGAGTGTCCTGGCCGGCGTTTTCCAGAGCGCCCTGTTCCAGCCCGGCCTGTCTGTCGTGCTCGCCCATACCGGCGGCAAGGCCATCGCCCGCGCACCGCGTTTCGAGGAATCGTTCGGATTGGACGTCCGCGGTTCGATGCTGTTCAGGCAGTTGAAGCACGCGCCGAGCGGAACGTACGAAGCGAAGAGCGCCATCGAAGGCGACGACCGCCTCTACTCGTACCGGACGATGAACGGCCTCCCGCTGGTCCTGGCCGTCGGCGTGGCTCGCAGCTCGTGGACCGTCGGACTCTTCGACGATCTCCTCGTGGCGGGCGTCGGCCTCGTCGTCATCGTCACGATCCTCTTCTTCAGCGGCCGCTTCGCGCTGGACAACTACCGACGTCTCGAGGCGAGCGAGGCCGAACATCGTCATCTCAATGCTGCCCTACAAGTCACCCGCGGATGGCTCGCTCACAGCGAAGACCGCATGCGCCTGGTGACCGACCACGTCCCGGCGCTCGTCGCCTATATCGATGCGGACGAGCGGTACACGTTCCGTAACGCCGCGTTCACGCGATACGAGGGAATCGATGCGGACGCGATGATCGGGAGGACCTTGCGCGAGGTGCACGGCGACGCCGACTACAGCCTCGTTGCCGACGAGATCGCACTGGCGTTGAAAGGTCAGCCGGTCGTCTTCGAGCGCGCGCGGGTCGTTTACGGCGTGACGCATCACTGGAAGCACGTCTACACGCCGGACATCGTCGAAGGCGGGCGCGTGGCCGGGCTGTACGCGATCGTTACCGACCTGACGGAGCGAAAGCTGGTCGAGCAGGACCTGCAGTCGCTGGCGCGCGTCGATGCATTGACCGGGCTGCCGAACCGGCACCAGCTCTACGAGCAACTGCAGATCGCGATCGCGCGATGCCGTCGCGCGTCGACGAAGGTGGTCTGTCTCTATCTCGACATCGACCATTTCAAAGTCGTCAACGACACGCTCGGGCATGCGGCCGGCGACGAACTGCTTCGTCAATTCGCGGCGCGTCTGCAGGCGTGCGTTCGCCAGACCGATCTGGTCGCCCGCATTGCCGGTGACGAGTTCATCATCGTCAGCGAAGGCGTCGAATCCGTGGCGGCGGCTTCCATCATCGCCACGAAAATCATCGATGCGATGCAGGCGCCGTTCGTCATCGAAGGGGAGGGCAGGCAGGTCACGACCAGCATCGGCGCCGTCGTGTCGACAGGCCGCGATGAAACACCGGACTCGTTGCTGAAGAAGGCCGACGCGCTGCTGTACCAGGCGAAGCGGCTCGGCAAGGATCAGTTCCAGGTAGTCGATGCCTCGGCCGATATCGAAGCGAAAGTGCCTTCATCGGATCCGGTCAGGCGGCCGCCGATATCGCGACCCTGAAAAAAGAAAGCCCGCATAGCGGGCTTTCAAATCCAGCGTTCCGTCCCCTCAAGGCATTTATTTGATCTTCGTTTCCTTGTACGGCACGTGCTTGCGCGCTACCGGATCGAATTTCTTGATCTCGATTTTCTCGGGCGTCGTCTTCTTGTTCTTGGTCGTGGTGTAGAAATGACCCGTGCCTGCGGTCGATTCCAGCTTGATCTTGTCGCGCATGATTAGTCCTCTCGATGCTCTCGGTGAATCGACGGCGTCAGAGCTTGACGCCGCGCGCACGCATGTCGGCGAGCACTTCGTCGATACCGTTCTTGTCGATCGTGCGCAGCCCCGCATTGGTCAAGCGGAGGCTGACCCAGCGGTTTTCGCTCTCGACGAAGAATCGACGGTTCTGCAGGTTCGGCAGAAAGCGACGCTTGGTCTTGTTGTTCGCGTGGGAAACATTGTTGCCGGACATCGGCTTCTTTCCCGTGACTTGACAGACGCGTGCCATGGCCGGCACCTCCAGAAAACAACTCGTCGACGAGTGCGCGACGAGCCAACAGTGTGATGGGACAAAAACGAAGTCCGCGACTATAGCGGGAAAACGCTGGCGGATCAACGTAGACGTTCCGATGAACGACCCACAGTCGTCGCGTTTACAACTTGCCGTGCTCCGAGAACGAGTAGATTCGCGGCCCCGCCACGATGAAGTGATCGAGCGTGCGGATACCGACCAGCTCGAGTGCGCTCTTCAAGGTCGCGGTCAGCAGTTCGTCGGCACGACTCGGCTCCGCGGCGCCGGAGGGATGATTGTGGGCGAACACGACCGCGGCGGCATTGATCTCGAGCGCTCGCTTCACGACCTCGCGTGGATACACGCTGGTCTGCGCGAGCGTTCCGCGAAACAGTTCTTCGGCGCGCAGCAGACGATGCTGCGCGTCGAGAAAGAGCGCGAGGAACACCTCGTGCGGCTTCGCGCCGATCTGCAGCCTCAGGTAGTCGCGCACGGCCTCGGGCGAATCGAACAGCGAGCGCTCGATCAATGCTTCGGCGAGCGAGCGTCGCACCATCTCGACGGTGGCCTGCAGTTGCGCGAAGCGAGCCGGGCCGAGCCCGTCGATCGCGCAGAAGCGCGCCTGCGGCGCCCGCAGCAGTGCCGCAAGTCCACCGAAGGTTGCGAGACAGCGACGCGACAGCGCCATGACGCCGCCGCCCCGCGGGCCCGTGCTCAGGAAGACCGCGAGCAGTTCGGAATCGGAGAGCGCCTCGACCCCGCACTTGAGCAGACGTTCGCGCGGCCTCTCGGTCGTCGGCCATTCAGTGAGGAACAAGGGGACGCCTCTGCGTTCGATAGAATGACGGACTTCCGATCTGCAGTACGAACGAGCCTTCGCATGTCACAAACCGAAGCGTCGACCTCGACGGTCGTCGCTGATTCGTACCTCACGCTTCACTATCGCGTCAGCATCGGCGTCAGCATCGGCGTCTGCGCCAGCAACGCGGCCGACGCTGCCCCGTCGGTCGCCGACGACGAAGGTCGGCAAGCGCGCGATGGCGACGTCGTCAGCACGTTCGGTTCGAAGCCGGCCACGTTGCAGCTCGGTGGTGGGCAGCTGTCGCCTGCGTTGGAGGAACGTCTGCTCGGGTTGTCCGTCGGTGCGCATCAGGTGTTCGAGCTCGGCGCCGGGGAAGCCTTCGGGCCACGCAACCCCGCCCTCGTCCAGCGCTTGCCGCGCGCGGTTCTCGAAGCCGAGAGCGACAGGACCGACTATGTGGCGGGGGACGTGGTCGAGTTCAATGCGCCGGGTGGGGGACGCTATGCAGGGGTTTTCCGATCGCTCGACAACGACTATGCGATCTTCGACTTCAATCATCCGCTGGCAGGCCGGCCGGTGCGGTTCGAAGTGCGGATCGTGGGGATACTGTGATGCTGACTGAACGCGCGGACCTGAGCGTGCCGGACCCAAGCCTGCCGGACCCGGGGACGGACCCCTTGCGGCCGTTCGGCGATGTGAGTCCCGAGATCCTTCTCGCGCAGCCACGCGGCTTCTGCGCCGGGGTCGACCGGGCGATCGAGATCGTCGAACGGGCGCTCGCGCAATTCGGGTCGCCGATCTACGTTCGGCACGAGATCGTCCACAACCAGTACGTCGTGGACGACCTGCGCAACCGGGGGGCGATCTTCATCGAGGACCTGAAGGACGTGCCACGCGGCAATACCGTCGTGTTCAGTGCGCACGGGGTGTCGCAGGCGGTGCGGGCCGAGGCCGGCGAGCTCGGCCTGAAGGTGTTCGACGCGACGTGTCCGCTCGTGACCAAGGTCCACATCGAGGTCGCGAAGATGCGCGGCGATGGCCGGGAGATCATCATGGTCGGTCATCGGGGACATCCGGAGGTCGAGGGCACGATGGGCCAGACCGGCGACGGCATCCACCTCGTCGAGACCGTCGAGGACGTCGAGCGGTTGATCGTCCGAAACCCGGGTCGCCTCGCCTACGTGACGCAGACCACGTTGTCGGTCGACGATGCGGCGGAGGTGACCGACGCCCTCAAGCGGCGCTTCCCGACGATCCTCGAGCCGAAGCGGGGCGACATCTGTTACGCGACGCAGAACCGGCAGGACGCCGTCAAGTTCATGGCGCCGCAGTGCGACCTGATCCTCGTCATCGGCAGTCCGTCGAGCTCCAACAGCAACCGGCTGCGCGAGGTCGGCGCCCGCATGGGGGTCGAGGCCTACATGATCGAGAACGTCACGCAGCTCGACGCGTCGTGGCTGGTCGGCAAGCGGCGCGTCGGCGTCACCGCGGGCGCGTCGGCGCCCGAGTTGCTGGTCACCGAGCTGATCGCAAGGCTGCGCGCGTTCGGCGTCGTATCGGTCCGCAAGTTGAGCGGGGTCGAGGAGCATGTCCGTTTTCCGCTGCCGTCCGGGCTCGGCGGGAACACCGAGCGCGGCAGCAGCATCGGGTCGATCTCGAACGCTTCGGAGAACGTCGACTGACCGTCGGGCGGTCGATGGGTCGTTTGCGCGATTCGGCAGTCTCCGTATAATCGCGCCCTCCGAGAAGTACGCCGCTGTAGCTCAGTCGGTAGAGCAGCGCATTCGTAATGCGAAGGTCGACAGTTCGATTCCGTCCAGCGGCACCAAGAAATCAAGGGCTTAGATGAAAATCTAGGCCCTTTTTCATGGGCGGTCGCGCGATGCGACGGCCGATGACAAGCCGGTCCGATGACCCCGATGTCCAATGTCATCAACGCGCCTTGC
>CAXTPX010000029.1:0-11394 GCA_964246005.1 uncultured Burkholderiaceae bacterium
TTCTGGAAGCCGTTCATCACCGACAGGACGACGATCAACGCCGCGACGCCGAGTGCGATGCCGGTCATCGAGATGGCCGCGATGAACGAGACGAAGCCGTCACCGGTCTTGCCGCCGCTGGCGACTTCGCCGCGACGCTTGCCCGCGCGGGTGTAGCGCAGGCCGACCTGCCATTCGAAGGGAATGTTCACGAGAGAAGGGTTCCGGGAAAGCGCTGAATCGCGTGGCGTGCGACGCGGTGGCCGGTCGCTTGGACGACTCGCTGTCGAGGCGGCGCGTGGACGACTGCGACGCGTGTCGTTCGTGGGTCGTCGCCGGCAGACGCGGAGTTTGCCATAGCGGCTCGAGCAGGGAGGCGCCGGCTTCGTCGACGTAGAATCGGCCCGCATGCGCGATCTCGACCTTCTCGTTCCATCCGCGCTCGTCGACCCGGGCATCAGCAGTGAACTCTTGCGCGATCAGGCGATGCCGAACCTCGCGCGCGTGCTCGCGTTCGGCACTCGCGCGCAGGATCTCGAGGTGGCCCGGCATGCGTCGCTGACGCCGTGGCAGGCGTGGGTGTTCCGCGCGCCCGACGGTTCGGCGAGCGAGCGCGTCAACCTCGGCGAGTTGTGGGCGATGGCCTGCGGCATCGCGCCTGCCGGCGCCGGACGCTATGTCGTGGAGCCGGCGCATTTCACGCTCGGCAACGACCATCTGCGGCTCGACGATCCGGCCCGTCTCGGCATCACGCTCGTCGAGGCGCGTGCGCTCGTGGCGGTCTGCCAACCGGTGTTGCGGGAGGCAGGATGGCGCCTCGACCCGGTCGAGCCCGCGACGCTGACGCACTGGCTCGCGACGCGCAGCGACGATGGGGCGCTGTCCGGCGCGGCGATCGAGCGGGCGATCGGCGACAACGTCGCGGCCTGGCAGCCGCGTGTCGCGGAGCCTGCCGCGTCGGCGGCGTCGGTCGACGCCGCCCTCGCGTGGAGACGTTGCGTCAACGAGATCCAGATGCTGTGGTTCGGTCACCCGGTCAACGAGGCGCGCGAGGCGCGTGGACAGCCCGCCATCAACACGCTGTGGCTGTCGGGGAACGGCGTGCCGGTCGCCGAGCAGCCCCCGCTGCCGCGTTACGCGGCGATCGACTCGGGGTTGCCGCTGCTGGCCGCGCTCGCGATCGATCCGGACGCGCCGCGGATGCTCGAGAGCTTCGACTCCTTCATCGAGCCTGTGCGTCGCGAGGACTGGAGCACGTGGCGAAGCGAACTCGCGCGTTTCGATGCACGGCTCGGCGTCGTTCTCCGCGGGCAGGCGGAGGGCTCGATCGGCGCATTGACGCTGGTGCTGTGCGGGCGCGATCGTGCGAAGGTCACGACCGTCGCGTCGAGGGACCTGCGCCGCGTGTGGCGCGGCTGGTTCGGCAAGCCCGTCGCGCTCGCGGACGTTTTCGCCGACGGCGTCGCTGCCGATGCGGCGGAGGCGCTCCCGTGAAGCTCGAACAGCGGGCGATCGACGCGACGGCGCGGGACGCGCTGATCGCCGCCGGCATCGCGCCCTTCTTCGCCCGACTGTACGCGGCGCGCGGCGTCACGCATCCGCGCGAACTCGAGGCCGATCTGTCGCGCCTCCTGCCGCCGTCGTTGCTGCTGCACGCCGACCGCGCGGCGGTATTCCTCGCCGACGCCATCGCGGCCGATCGACGCCTCTGCATCGTGGGCGATTACGACTGCGACGGTGCGACCGCGTGCGCGGTCGGCTTGCGCGGCCTGCGGATGCTCGGCGCGCGCCACGTCGACTACATCGTCCCGAACCGCTTCGAGTACGGCTACGGACTGACGCCGGAGATCGTCGCGTTCGCCCACGCGCAGAAGCGGCCCGACGTCATCGTCACGGTCGATAACGGCATCGCGAGCATCGAAGGGGTCGATGCCGCCAACCGGCTCGGCATCGAAGTCCTCGTCACCGACCATCACCTGCCCGCCGCGCACCTGCCGCTCGCGGCCTGCATCGTCAATCCGAACCAGGCGGGGTGCGGCTTTCCGAGCAAGCATCTGGCCGGCGTCGGCGTGATGTTCTACGTGCTGCTGACGTTGCGGGCCGAACTGCGTCGGCGCGGGGCGTTCGATCCGGACCGCCAGCCGCGGCTCGACCGGCTGCTCGACCTCGTCGCGCTCGGCACCGTCGCCGACGTGGTCCGGCTCGATCCCAACAACCGGCTGATCGTCGCGCAGGGGCTCGAGCGGATCCGCAGCGGCCGCATGCAGCCCGGCGTGGCGGCATTGTTCCGCGTCGCCGGATGCGAGTCGCGCAGCGCCGGAGCGTTCGACCTCGGCTTCGCGCTCGGCCCGCGCATCAACGCGGCCGGGCGTCTCGCCGACATGACGCTCGGCATCGAGTGCCTCCTCACCGACGACCCCGACCGCGCGATGGAGATCGCCGCGCGACTCGACGACATCAACCGAGAGCGCCGCGCGATCGAGGCGACGATGCAGGAGGGTGCGTTGATCGCGATCCAGGCGGCCCACGATGCCGTCTCGACCGGGGAGGGATCCGGCCTGCGCGCATCGATCGTGCTGTTCGACGACGAGTGGCATCAGGGCGTCGTGGGCATCGTCGCGTCGCGACTCAAGGATCGCTTCCATCGCCCGACGATCGCGTTCGCGTTGAACGCCGACGGGTCGTTGCGTGGCTCCGGACGCTCCATCACCGGCCTGCACCTGCGCGACGTCCTCGACCTCGTATTCAAGCGCGAGCCGGGGCTGATCGCGAAGTTCGGCGGCCATGCGATGGCGGCCGGATTGTCGATCGCCCGCGCGGACCTCGAGCGCTTCGCGGCGTCGTTCGAGCGTGCGGTGCGGGCGGTGCTCGATCCCGCGCTGCTGACGCGCACGATCGAGACCGACGGATCGCTCGACGAGGACGAAGCCACGGTCGCCAACGTGCTCGCGCTCGACGCGCAGGTGTGGGGGCAGGGATTCGCTGCGCCGGTGTTCGCCGACGACTTCGCGATCGAGAGCCAGCGCATCGTCAAGGAGAAGCACCTGAAGCTGACGCTGCGCCGCGGGCGGCGCGTGTTCGACGCGATCTGGTTCAACAGCGTGGCGGTGCTGCCCGACCACGCTCACATCGTCTATCGCCTCGCGTCGAACAGCTACAACGGCAACACGAAGGTCCAGTTCATCGTGGAGCAGGCGGAGTAGGCGGCGTCGGCGCTTCGTGCTCGATGCGCGCGTTCCAGTAGTCGTCCGAGTGGATCAGCAGTTCGAGATAGCGGATCGGTCGACGCCGGCTCCGTTCGATCGTCAGGCCGTCCCAGCCACCGCGCTCGCCGCAGTACAGCTTCTTGCAATTGCCGTCGGGGTCGTCGAACGTGAGGCGACTCTTCGTGACGCGCAACTTCAGCACGCACTGTCCGCCGACGATCAGCGCGTTTTCCGATCGATCGTGATAGGCCAGCGTGTCGCCCTCCACATCGGCGACGCCGTGGAGGGCGCATTGGTGGCCGTTGAAGAACTCGAAGTGGGCCTTGAAGTAAGCAGAACTCGCCGTTACCGGGTCGATCTCGAGAATGTTCTCGCCGATCCACTTCTCGCCATTGACGGAGCCGTTCGGAAAGCGCTCCTTGTAGACGCCGGCGATCGTCGCGGGATCGAGCGGTGTCGCCACCGCATCGAACGACGCCCCCACGATCAGCAGTGCCATCGTCATCGATCCGATGCGAAGCGAATGCATGAAATTTCCTCGATTCATCGGCGCGACGATGCCGACTTGATCGCGCGCGTCCGGAACGTGATCGACCACCGCAGCGCATCGACCGGGGCGACGCTGTGCTGCCATTGCCATCGCGACGGACCCTGCATGCGGTAGATCGAGCGCGGCGCGACGACGAGGCGGAGGGTGTCGCCTCGCTTCGCCGGCGTCGGAGGGTAAGGCCGGAAGCGCAGCACCGCCGGTCCGCCGAGCGACACGCCGACCACGTCCTCGAAGTCCGGCACGTCGCGGTGCCAGCCGAGCGGCGTCCCGGGCGCGTACTCCGCGACGAGCGCATGCACGAGCGCGTCGGGCATCACGTCGAGCCAGCCCGCGACACGGTCGCGCAGGCCGCGTAGTCCATCGGTCAACGGTGCCGCGGGTAGCAGGCGATTGGCGTCGTAATCGAAGCTCCCGCCATAACTGACGACCCGCCGGCGTGCGGTGTAGCTCTTGTACTTCGCGTTCGCGAGCGGCAGCGTCCGGATCAGCTCGATCAGCGCGAGCTCTTCGTCCAGCCCGAGCCAGTCGGGTTCGACCACCAGTCCCTCGGGCCAGCGCGACGGCCGGACAAGCGCGGGATCGAACAACGCCAACTGGTCCATGCGTTCAATGCGTCTTGAAGCTTCGCGCGAGCTGCTTGTACAGCGGCCGCGGACAGACGGTGCGCGACACGCCGTGCGCGATCAGCGTCGCGGCCATCAGCGGAAGCGCGAGCTCGGCGTTCTGCGTCATCTCGAGCACGATCACGAACGCGGTCAGCGGCGCCTGCACGACGCCGGCGAAGTAGGCGCCCATGCCGAGCAGCAGCAGCGCGCCCGTCGGCTGCGACGGGAACAGCAGCGACAGGTCGTGGCCGATCCCCGCGCCGACCGCGAGCGACGGCGCGAAGATGCCGCCGGGGATGCCGCTCAGATACGACAGCAGCGTGGCCGCGAGCTTCGCGATGCCGAAGCCGCCGCTCTCGAGCGTGCCGCCCATCCGGCCATCGAGCAGCGCACGCGTCTCGTCGTAGCCGGTGCCGTACACGGTGCCGCCCGACAGCGCACCGACGCACGCGAGCGCGAGGCCGCACAGCGCGGCGAAGCGCACCGGACGTTCGCGTTGCCACACCGATACGTGACGCAGGCGGCTCACCGTCGTCGAGCTCGCCTGGCTCAGCGCCAGCAACGCGCGGCTGAAGAGGCCACCGCACAACCCGCCGACGAGGCCGCACGCGAGCACCGCGGGCAGGCCGGCCGGCAGGTCGAGGCTCGCGGCCGTGCGGCCGAAGTACGCGTAGTTGCCCTGCAGCGCCAGCGACACGACGCCCGCGACGATCACCGCCGTGACGACGATGCTGATGGTCCGCTGCTCGAACGAACGCGCCATCTCCTCGATCGCGAACACGATGCCGGCGAGCGGTGCGTTGAACGCTGCCGCGACGCCGGCCGCCCCGCCCGCGAGGATCAGCCCGCGCTGCATGCCTTCGAGCGGAAACGCCGACGAGCGCGACAGCGCGAACATGATCGCTGCGCCGACCTGCACCGACGGGCCTTCGCGGCCGATCGATGCGCCCGACAGCAGGCCGACGACGGTCAGCACGACCTTGCCCGTCGCCACCCGGAGCGACAGGAGCCGGCGTCGCGCCGCGTCGCCGAGGCCGAGCGCCGCGATCGCCTGCGGGATGCCGCTGCCCTGCGAGCCGGGCACCCGGTTGATCGTGAGCCAGCGCACCAGCGCGAAGCCGCACGGGATCACGACGAACGGCACCCACGCGCCCGCCGCGGCCATGCGATGGAAGCGCGCGTTTGCCCAGTTGGCCGCGAGCGCGAACCCGACCGACACCAGCCCGACGAGTACCGCGCCGCACAGGAACCACAGTCGCCGATGCCAGATGACACGCGTGAAGAAGATGCGACGCGAGCGGCGGTTGACGGTGATCGAAGGACGCATCGGTCGATGGCGATTCGGGTGGAGGACCAACCCTAACACCGCGTGGCCGTACGACGTCGGTTCGCGACGTCCCGATCCGTCGGGGCTCGACGCCACACGTCATGCGAACATCGCCGCATGTCGCCCGTGCCCCCGCCCGAACCCGATCGTCCACGGGGCGAGTCGACGCCGGGTCGCGCGCTGTCCCGCATGGCCGGCCGCCTGCACCTGTCGTGGCACGACACGCTGGTCACGATCGTGCCGGCAATCCTTCTGCTCGCCGTGGTCGGTTACGTCGCGCAGCGCTTCGTGCGGCCTGCACCACCGAGCCGGATCGTGATGACCGTGGGCAGCGCCGACGGGGCGTACGACGAGTTCGCGAGGCGCTACCGCACCATCCTCGCGCGAAGCGGCGTCGAACTCGAACTGCATCCGTCTAGCGGCGCCGTGCAGAACTACGAGCGGCTGCGCGCCGACGCGCCGGTCGACGGGGTCGTGTACGACGTTGGCTTCGTCCAGAGCGGCATCGGGTCGAGCGAAGAGGCGCCGCATCTCGAGACCATCGCGGGCGTCTACTACGAACCCGTCTGGTTGTTCGCGCCCGACATCGACCGCCTCGCGAAGCTGTCGGACCTCGCGGGCAAGCGCATCGCGATCGGCGTGTCGGGCAGCGGCCTGCGGCGCCTCGCGCTGCAGATGCTCGCCGCCGCCGGCGTGACCGCGCAGAACGCGACGCTGGTCGAGGTCGCGGGCAACGAGGCGGCCGCGATGCTCGATGACGGCGAGCTCGATATCGCGTTCATCATCGGCGCACCCGAGTCGCCGTTCATCCAGTCGCTGTTCAAGGGTCGGCTGCACATCGTCAGCCTCGCGCAGTCCGAAGCGATCGCGCGCTACTTCCCGACGCTGACGCCGCTCGTGCTGCCGCAGGGCGCAGTCGATCTCGCGACGGGGCGCCCCGACCACGACGTGAAGCTGATGGCGGCGACCTCGTTGCTGGTGTCGCGGGAAGACCTCCATCCGGCACTGGTCTACCTGCTGCTCGAAGCGGCGGCCGAAGTGCATGGCGGGCCCGGCCTGTTCCAGCAGCGCGGCGAGTTCCCGTCTTCGAAGGTGCGTGACTTCCCGATCTCCGAGCAGGCGACGCGCTGGTTCCAGTCCGGTCGTCCGTTCCTGCAACGCTACCTGCCGTTCTGGCTCGCGAACCTGATCGAGCGGCTGCTCGTCGTGATCGTGCCGATCGTCGCGCTGACGATCCCGCTGACGCGCATCGTGCCGGCGTTCTACAGCTGGCGCGTGCGCTCGAAGATCTTCCGCTGGTACGGCGAGTTGCATGCGATCGAAGCGCGGCTCGAGGGCGGACGCGATGCGACGGCGGTCGGTCGCGAGGCCGGGCGACTCGACGAGATCGAGCGGGCCGTCACCCACCAGAAGATTCCGCTCGCGTTCTATCACGAGGTGCATCTGCTGAGGGCGCACATCGCGATGGTGCGGGGACGACTGACTGCATGAACGCATCGGTGGCGCGCGGGGCCCGCCGAGCGACGTGGATCTTCCGCTCGATCATCTACCGGTCAGACGACGCGGCCTGACGAGACGCGGGCCGGTCGGACCGTCCGCATCGGCGGTACCTGTCGATACGTGAACCCGCGCCACAACCACTCCATCGGCCCGTAGCGAAAGCGCGCCAGCCACCAGTGGCTGAAGGCGACCTGCGCGATGAACACGACCGCGACGAAGACCACCTGGTGGGCGCGGGGCATGCCCCAGTGGCCGAGGCCGAAGCCGTAGAAATAGATCGTGCAGATCAGCGACTGCGTCAGGTAGTTGGTCAGCGCCATGCGCCCGGCCGGTGCGAGCACGCGGATGCGCGACCAGGTCCGGCCGTACAACAGGGTGACCACCAGTCCCACGTAGCCGAGGCAGGCGGGCAGGTTGCCGAGGAAGCGCACGCCACTCGCGATGCCCCATCCGTCGTAACGTTCACCGGGGACGTGCGACGTGGCGATCAACCCGGCGCACAAGCCGAGTCCGATGCCGACCGGCAATCCGTACAGCGCCAGCTTCCGGAAGAACGCGAGGTGCTTCTCCGGCTGTTCCATCACGCCCGAGCGGACGAACCACACGCCGAGCAGGAACATCGCCACCAGGACCACGGAGAAGCCGGCGTCGTTGGCTGCCTTCTCGATGAACGCGCGGCCCCGAAACGCCACGTTCCGGAAGTAGGTGCCGTGGACGCTGAGCTCGATTTCCTCGACCTTGTCGGCGGCGTGTTCCGCGAGTTCCTTCTGGCGCTCGTCCCTGAGCCTGGTCGCGCGTTCCACGCGGTTGCTCACTGGCGTGGACGACGTCGCGGCCGCCACGGCATCGGCGGAGGCGGTCGGCCGTGCAGCGGCCTCCGGGTCCGGCGCCACGTACTGGACCAGGGCCATCCCCGTCATGGCGACGCCGCCGAAGACGTAGATGGCGACGGCCATGCGAACGCTGCGCTTCCCGACCGGCTCGTGATAGCGCCACGACAGCCAGCCCGTGACGAGCAGCAGCGGGCCGAACACCGTCGTCGGCACCCGCGGTTCCAACGGGCCGTCGGGAAGCGCCCAGAGGACGATCGCCGCGATCGACAGCAGCGCGCCGCCCGTGAGCAGGATGAAGCTGAAGATCGGCAGCGAAACGCCGCGCAGGGTCACGCGCTTCTCGCCGCGCAGGTAGAGCGCGAGCAGTCCGATGGTCGCGAGCCCACCGGCGATGCGGAAGAACAGATCGGCATCGGGGATTGCCCCGAGCGCGAGCAGCACGGCGCAGCCGATGACGATCGCCCGCGCCCGCCCGTACAGCACGATCAGCAAGCCGAGCGCGCCCACCGCGTAGCTGAACAGGATGTCGCCGTGCCACAGGTAGAGGTAGTGCAGCGCGCCGAACACCGCGAGCGCGAGGATGCGGCGCAGATAGACCTGAATGAAGGGGCGGCCCGCGCGCTCGGCCCGCACCAGCATCACGGCGAAGCCCATCCCGAACAAAAGCGAGAAGATCGTCCAGAACTTCCCTTGCACGAAGTACGCGATGAACCAGCTCGCCACCAGGTCGGCGCCGGTCAGCCCGCGCGGCATTCCTTCGTTGAAGGACGCGAACGGTCGATTGAAGAACTCGACGTTCATCAGGAAGATGCCGATCAGCGCGAAGCCGCGCACGACATCGAGCGCCTCGATGCGCTCGTCGGTCGCCAGCGGCGCGAACGTCGCGGACGGTTCAGTCGTGAGCGTGTGCACGGTCAGCCTCCTATTTGAAGGGCAACCTGGATGTTCGACGTGATTCGCAGCCGTGTCGAGAGGTGGACCGCGATGTTGCGATAAACCAGCGTGGCCAGCGCGGGCTCGTCGACGGACAGCGACTGCAAGGCCGCTTCGGTGAGTGCGTGGACGACGCTGTCGATATCGGCGAGCGCCTCGGCGCTGCGGCCATGGTGATCGAGCATCGCGATCTCGCCGAACATCATGCCGGGCGAGCAGGTCACGTAGCGGACCCGGCGACCGCTGCCGCGGCCATTGCCGCCGGTCGCCTTGCCGAGGAGGCTGATCGACCCTTCGGTCAGCACGTACAGCCGATCGCCGGCGTCGCCCTGGCTGAACAGTCGTTCCCCCGCGGCGAGTCGCTGATGGACGAGGTAGGTCGTCACGCGCTCGCATTGCGCAGCGTCGAGGCCGATCATCAGGCTCGATCGATCCAACGGCACGGCGGCCGCGACCGTGCCGCCGGTCACGTTGCGCAGCGCCGCGACTTCGGCCGACTCGACGGCGCCGTCGACGTCCGGGTACCAGCTCGTGGTGGGCAGCGCGTCGCCGACGAACTCGGTCAGCGCCCGCCCATGCCCGTCGTCGACGCTGATGCCGGACAGCAGCAACGCGATGCCACGGTCCTTCAGGCGGAAGTGCAACTGCGAGAGCACCATCGCACCGGACGCATCGATGAGGCCGACCCGATGGAAGTCGATCACCACCGTGCGACACGCGGGCCCGCACGCATCGGTCTCGTCGATGAGGCGATCGGCGCTGCCGAAGAACAACGCACCCTCGAGCTCGAGGATCACGATCGACGCGCGCAGCCGCTGCAGCGCGGCTTCATGATCGTCGGCGTAGATGCGCCGCGATGGCGTCGCCAGCGCGTCGTGCCGCGTGCGGACGAGCGAGCGGTTCATGCTGCGGATGAAGACGGCCACCGCGAGGACCGCGCCGGTCGCGACGCCGACGGCGAAGCCGCAGACCACGCTGACCACGCAGACGATCGCCACGATGACGAGGTCGAAGCGGGCGGCCGTCGAGCGACGACCGCGCAGCCATTCGTTCGCGCATCGGACCGACCAGGTGTCGAACAGCATCACGCCGATGACCACCATGACGCCGGCCAGCACGACCTTCGGCAGCAGTGCCAGCAGCGAAGTGCCGACCAGCGCCAGCGCGGCGAACAACAGGTTGCCGGCCACGAGCGAGACGCGCGTCCGGCCGCCGCCCCGCCAGGTCGCGAGCGCCCGTGCGCGGACCAGTTGCAGCGGCAGTCCGCCGAGCGCACCGGACACGACGTTGGCCATGCCGAGCGCGAGCAGCTCGCGTCGCGGCGCCGTCCGGGTCATCAGCGTCTGGTCGAGCGCGAGGCCGTTCAGGACGATGTCGAGCGCCCCGATCAGCGCCATCACGACGGCGGTGGTCACCACCGTGAACGCGTGACGACGCAACAAGCCGTCCGCGGTGGTCTGCTCGCCGGCGAGCCACGGAGCGAGCCGGTCGAACGATGGCCACGAGCGCGGCACGGGCCCGACCGCTTCGCCGACCCGCAGTCCGGGCCAGACGTTGACGACGATCGCGTAGACGATGCAACCGAAGAGCAGGCCGGCGAGCGCAGGAGGAAGGCGGACGAACGCCGGCAGTCCCGGCCATGCGAGGAGGCGCGGCCACGCGACGATGATGGCGATCGTCACGAGCCCGATCGCGATGGCAGCGGGCTGGACCGCATCGAACGCCCGCCAGCCTCGCGCGCTCCATGCGTCGGCCGGCCAGCCGAGCAGCGTCGGGATCTGCGCCATGACGAAGAGGACCGCGACACCGTTCATGAAGCCGGCCAGCACCGGCTGCGGCACGTACTTCGCGACGCGCGTGAGTCCGCTCAGCGCGAGCGCGACCTGGATCGCGCCCATCGCGACCACCGCCATCGCGCAGAGCGCGAGCAACGCCGCGACGTCCGCGCTGCGGTCGAGTCGGAAAGCCGGGTCGCCGACGACCTGCGCGACGAGCGCGGCGAGGATCAGGGTCGGCGCCGACGACGGTCCGCCGGCCGGCATCGGGCCCTTCGCGAGCAACGCGAACAGGGTGCCGCCCAACACGGTGGCGACGAACGCCGAAGGAATGCCGATGGCCGCGGCGGCCGGACCGAGCGCAGCGAAGGCGATCAGGCCGAGCGTCAGCACCGAGGCGAGGCTGGCCAGCGCGCCCGAGACGCCGGCCGCGCATTCGGTGACCCACGTCGTGACGTCGGGCAGGCGATTCGATGGAGATCGTGCGGTAACGGCGAGGGACGATGGATCGGGGGCGGTCATCGTGTTCGAGGCATCGGCGCGTGCGGTGGCGGCCGGACTCGCAAGGGTCTTGACGAAAGGGACGAAGCGTAGCGCACGACGTCGTCGGTTCGTCATTTCCCAGACGCGGCCGTGTCGCCGACGATCGGCATCCTTCGAGGTCGCGATGCCCCATCGACTGATCA
>CAXTPX010000030.1:0-11315 GCA_964246005.1 uncultured Burkholderiaceae bacterium
AGCGCATCACGCGGCGGCCTTTCGCCAGCGGCGATGATCGTCTCCCTCGCCGTGGGTCTCTGCGATGCGCGCGCGAATGCGCTCCCGCTGACGAACCCGCGATGCGTCGAGCAGCATCCGTGCAGCCCATCGATAGACGTTGTGATCGCGGACCAGCGCGCGCATCGCCCGCATCCGTTCGCGCTGCTCGGCCGCAGGCATCACCAGGGCGGTGTGGATCGAATCGGCCGTGTGCTCGACGTGATAGGGATTGACGATCAACGCTTCGCGCAACTCCCGCGACGCGCCGGCGAACGCCGACAGGATCAGCACGCCGAGCTCGTCGTCACGCGACGCGACGAATTCCTTCGCGACGAGATTCATGCCGTCGTGCAGGCTCGTCACCACGCAGACCTCGCACGCGCGGTAGTGCGTGAAGACCGACTGCTTGTCGTGCTGCTCGATCAGGAGGGCGATGGCATCGGGTCCCGGCTCCGGCGATCGCGGCGACAGCGGCCGCGCGAAGCGTCGGTTGATGCGCAGCGCCTCGGCGCGAACGCGTGCTTCGAAGGTCTGGTATTCGTCGAGGGCCGAGCGCGACGGCGCCGCGATCTGGACGAACGTGAACCGCCCGATCATCTCGGGATGGCGCTCGAGCATCCCTTCGACGGCGCTGAAGCGTTCGAGGATGCCCTTCGTGTAGTCGAGCCGATCGACCCCGAGGCCGAGCAGTTGATTCGCGGGCAGGCCGAGGCGCTCGCGGACTTCGCTGCGGCACTGCTCGACGCTCTTCTCGAGCGACGGCGCATCGGGCCAGTCGATCGAGATCGGATAGCTCTCGACCTGCGTCCGCTCGCCCCCGTACGTGATCAGCGACGTCTCGTGCTCGATGCGCGTCTCGAGGAAACGGTCGCTGGTCTCGATGAAGTTCCTGGCCTGGTAG
Source organism: uncultured Burkholderiaceae bacterium (assembly GCA_964246005.1). Classification (GTDB taxonomy): domain Bacteria; phylum Pseudomonadota; class Gammaproteobacteria; order Burkholderiales; family Burkholderiaceae_D; genus CAHJXF01. The sequence goes on from CAXTPX010000030.1 coordinate 923, forward strand.
CGGGTGTGGAACCCGAGGATCGTGCTGCCGAGCAGGCCTTCGAGCAACTCGTTCCGCCACGGGCAGATCCCGAACGACTCCGGATTGGGCCAGGGGATGTGCCAGAACGTGATGATCGTCGCGTGCGGAAGCCGGTCGCGCACGAGACGTGGCAGCAGGGCGAAGTGATAGTCCTGGATCAGCACCACCGGATTCGCGGTGCGCGCCTCGGCCACGACCGCGTCGGCGAAGCGCTGGTTGACCGCGACGTACTGCTTCCAGTCGGCGCTGCGGAACACGGGCCGGACGTGCGCGATGTGGCACAGCGGCCACAGGCCTTCGTTGGCGAAGCCGTAGTAGTAGCCGTCTTCCTCTTCCTGGGTGAGCCAGATGCGGCGCAGCGTGTACGACGGGTCGTCCGGCGGAACCGCGACGCGGTCGTTCGCATCGACGGTCTCCCGGTCGGCCGAGCCCGCGCCGTGCGCAATCCAGGTACCCGAGCAGGCGCGCATCACCGGCTCGACCGCCGTGACGAGCCCGCTCGCCGGGCACTGCACCTCGATGCCGTCGTCGGTGCGGACGTGGATGTACGGCTCGCGGTTCGACACGACGATGATTTCGTCGTCGGACAGGTGGTCCTTCAGCAGCTGCCGCAGGCGCTCCGGCGTCCATTCCCCCGCGTCCTCGCTGCCGACGTCGCGTTGGCGGCGCTCCTCGTCGAGCTCGCGCATCATGCCGCGCAGGTCCGAGACCAGCGGACGCAGTTCCGGATCGAAGCCGCCTTCGATGCCGACCGCCGAGGCATTGCCGCCCGTGCCGTCCACCCCCGAGAAAGGACGCAGCACGCCTTCGCCGCGCAGCATCGCGCGGACGCCGGCGATCCAGCCGCGCCAGGACAGGTGGGCGACCAGCAGCGTCACCAGCGACGTCACGACGCCGAGGATCACGAACAGCAGGATCGTGTACTTGCGCGTCTCTCCGCTGCGGCTCTCGATGAAGCTCATGTCGGAGACGATCATCAACTCGCCGATCGCCCCTTCCGGCGTCTTGACCGGAATGCGCGCGACGTGCAACGAGCCCTTCGGTTGCTTGACGACCGAGCCCACGACATCGCCGCCCTGCGATCCCAGCTTCTGCTCGTCGGGACCGGGCAGGCACCCGATCGTCGACGGAAGGTTGGCGCTGCGATACGCGATCCGGCGATTGACGTCGCAATACGCGATCGCGTAGAGACGTTCGCTCTGCGTGACGCTGTTGAGCAGCGACGTGATGCGGCCGTTCGCCTGCTGCGGGATCAGTTCGCCGAGCTGGTCGGCGAGTGGCGCTGCGGCGAGCTGCGCGCGCGAATCGAGGTCTCGCACGAACCAGCGCACCGTCAGCGCGTCGACCTGCGGCACGACGATGTAGGCCAGCAGCGTCAGCGCGGCGATCAGTGGAACGAGAAATCGCAACGAAAGACGCATGACCCGCAACTTTCAGGGAGGGAGTGGTGGAGCCGAGGTTCGGTACGCCGGCTCGGGATGTTAGGGGTCGTTCGATCCGTGTTCGTTACGACGATCGCTGATTCGAACCGCTTCCGGTGTCCGTCTTTCGATCACGCGAGCGTCGCGAAAACCTCCCGTGCAGCGACGAGCGTGGCTTCGAGGGTGGCGGCTTCGTGTGCAGCCGAGACGAATCCGGCCTCGTACGCGGACGGGGCGAAATAGACGCCCCGGTCGAGCATCGCGTGGAAGAAGCGCTTGAAGCGGTCGATGTCGGAGGCGGCGACGTCGGCGAGCCGCACGGGCAGATCGTTCGCGAAGTAGAAGCCGAACATGCCGCCGACGGCGTCGCTGCAGAACGGGATGCCGGCCGCGCGTGCCGCTTCGGCGAGCCCGTCGGCCAGCAGCCGCGTGCTGGCGCCGAGGCGATCGTGGAAGCCGGGCGCCGAGACCTCCGCGAGCGTGGTCAGCCCGCAGGCGACCGCGACCGGATTGCCGGACAACGTGCCCGCCTGGTACACGCCGCCCTCGGGGGAGAGGTGGCGCATCAGGTCGCGGCGTCCGCCGAACGCTGCGACCGGCAAGCCGCCGCCGATGACCTTGCCGAGCACCGTCATGTCGGGCGAGACCCCGTAGAGCGCCTGCGCCCCGCCGAGGGCGACGCGAAACCCGCTCATCACCTCGTCGAACACCAGCAGCGCGCCGTGACGGACGCAGAGCGTCTGCATGCAGGCGATGAATTCCGGCGTCGAGCGGACGAGATTCATGTTGCCGGCGATCGGCTCGACGATCACGCAGGCGATCTGGTCCCCGTGTTCGGCGAACGCCGCCTCGAGCTGCGCGCAGTCGTTGTAGTCGAGCACGATCGTGTGCTGCGTGATCTCGGGCGGCACGCCGGCCGAACTCGGCGTGTTGAATGTCAGCATCCCCGAGCCCGCCTTCACCAGCAGGCTGTCGGCGTGACCGTGGTAACAGCCGTCGAACTTGATCAGCTTCGGGCGACCGGTCGCGCCGCGCGCGAGCCGGATCGCGCTCATCGCCGCTTCGGTGCCCGACGAGACCAGGCGCACCTGTTCCATCGACGGCACCAGATCGCACAGCAGCTCGGCCATCTCGATCTCGCCTTCGGTGGGCGCGCCGAACGACAGGCCCCGGGTCGCCGCGTCCTGGACGGCACGGACGACCGCCGGATGCGCGTGTCCGAGGATCGCCGGCCCCCAGCTGCCGATGTAGTCGATGTAGCGCTTGCCGTCCTCGTCCCAGAAGCAGGGGCCCTCCGCGCGGTTCACGAAGCGCGGCACGCCGCCGACCTGGCGGAAGGCCCGGACCGGCGAGTTGACGCCGCCGGGGGTCGTGCGCGATGCGCGGGCAAAAAGCTGATCGTTGCGGGATTCGGTCACGGATCGATGGTCGAAGTGGCGGGAGTGGAAAGCTCGAACAGTGCAGCGAGCGCCCGCGCCCGGATCGATACGGCTTCCGGATCGGGCGCGGCGAACAGGTCGGTGATGACGGCGGCGGCGTCCGCGCCGGCCCCGATCAGCGAAGCGAGGTTGGCGCGCGTGATGCCGCCGATGCCGACGAGCGCGACGCCGGGCGCGCGGGCGGCGCGGAACGTCGACAGGGCCGCGGGCGGGGCGTCGGGCTTCGTACCCGACACGAACACGCTGCCGAACGCGACGTAGCTCGCGCCCGCGCCCGCGGCGATCGCGGCGAGATCGACGTCGCGATAGCACGACACGCCGAGGATGCGCGACGGCCCGAGCGCCCGGCGCAGCGCCGGAAGGGCATCGCATCCCGCGTAGTCCTCGGCCCCGACGTGCAAGCCGGCGTCGTCGATCGACAAGGCGAGGTCGAGGTGATCGTTGACGATCAGCGGCCTGCCGTGGGCCGCGCAGACGCGTGCGAGGCGCGCGGCCTGCCCGGCACGCAGAGAAGGACTCGCCGTCTTGTGGCGGTATTGGACGAGGCGCGCGCCCCCGGCGAGCGCCGCGTCGACCATCCGCACGAGTCGTTCCGTGTCGTCGAGGTCGGGCGTCACCGCGTAGAGTCCCGCGATGCGCGCGTCCTTCATCGTCCGCTGCCGACTTCGAGGCCGCCGCCGTGCAGCGTGGTCTGCGACGGTCGACGGGCCCAGAAGAAGCGGTCCGGGATGAACTGGCCCATGCCCGGCCGGAAGGCCGCGTTGAGCGTCTGCCACGTGTATTCCTGCGCCTCGCGCACGGCGTCCTCGAGGTCGACGCCGGTCGCGAGCAGCGAGGCGATCGCGGACGCGAGCGTGCAACCGGAGCCGTGATACGACCCCGGCAACCGCTTCCACGCGTCGCTGCGAATCATCACGGTCGCGTCGCCTTCCTCGCCGTACAGGACGTTGACGACTTCGGTTGTGTTCTCGTGCGTGCCGGTGATGAGGACGAACTCGATGCCCCAGCCGATCAGCTTGGCCGCGGCGGCGTCGAGGGAAAGGGTCGTTCGTGCAGCGTCGTCCTGGTCGGCCGAGTCCTCGATCGTCGCGAGTCGGCGCGCTTCATAGCTGTTCGGCGTGATCAGCGTGACCTGCGGGATCAGCAGTTCGCGGATCGCGAGCAGCGTGTCGTCGTCGGCGAAGACGTCGCCGCGGCCGCTCGCCAGCACCGGGTCGAGCACGACCGGCAGGTCCGGATAGTCCGAGACGATCTCGGCCACCGCCGCGACCGTCTCGACATCGCCGAGGACGCCGATCTTGAACGCGGCGACCGGCATGTCCTCGAGGATCGTCCGCGCCTGGTCGTCGACGTGGTCCGCATCGATCGCGACGAAGTCCTGCACGCCGGCCGTGTCCTGCACCGTGTAGCCCGTCATGATCGTGGCCGCATGGCATCCCATGCTCGTGATCGTCAGCAGGTCGGCCTGCATGCCGGCACCGCCGGTCGGGTCGCTGGCGGAGAAAGTCATGACGACGGGAAGCGATGGGGGCATGAAAGGGGGGCGGTGTGGACAGCGCGCCCGATCGTCGAACACGCATCGCGCTAGACTTCGCGGCGCACGACAGGTCGGCGCGGCCGGGACGCTTTCGGGAGCGGCGCATTCTACGCTCCGGGGTGTCCGCCGGTCGGCCGCCACGTCTGCCGACCCCGGCCCGACCGATGCGGCCGCGGCGACCTCCGCTGTCCTCCACAACTACCTTTGATTCGCGAACATGAAGACCTGGATGTGCCTCATCTGCGGCTGGATCTACGACGAAGCGGCGGGAGCGCCGGAAGAAGGGATCGCCGCGGGAACGCTGTGGGCCGACGTCCCGATGAACTGGACCTGTCCCGAGTGCGGCGCGCGCAAGGAAGACTTCGAGATGATCGAGGTGTGATCGCGTCGGCGGCACGACTAGGCATTGCCCCTCGATCGACGTCGCCACGGCCGTAGAGCTTTCTCCTAACCGGCGTTGCCGAGGCACAACGGGCTCGCCACGGGCCTGGCCCATTCGGCCGATCCACCCAGCATCGTCGCTACAATCGTCGAGACCGAGCCGCGGCGTCCTGCTGGTTGCCTGCAGGCGCCGAGCTGCCGGGACGCCCCGCGTGGCCGAAGCGGAACTGAGAGACGAAGCGTCGTCTGTTCGAAGCATGTCGCGGCGATGTCCTTGCTGCACCATGCGACGCGTGCTCGTGCGGTCGCTCGCAGTCGCATCCGGCACGAGCGATCCACGACGAACCGGAACGATCCATGGCCACAACCACCGACATCGCGGGCCTGAAGGTCTTGGTCATCGACGACAGCAGCACCATCCGCCGCAGTGCCGAGATCTTCCTCGTGCAGGCGGGATGCCAGGTGATCCTCGCCGAGGATGGCTTCGACGCGCTCGCCAAGATCAACGACTACCAGCCCGACCTGATCTTCTGCGACATCCTGATGCCGCGGCTCGACGGTTACCAGACCTGCTCGCTGATCAAGAAGAGCGCGCGCTTCCACACGACGCCGGTCGTGATGCTGTCCAGCAAGGACGGCCTGTTCGACCGCGCGCGGGGTCGCATGGTGGGCTCCGACGAATACCTGACCAAGCCGTTCACGAAGGACAGTCTGCTGAAGACGGTCGACCGTCACGCGCGGCGGGTGGCGGCATGAGCGATCCCTGCGCTCAAGCATCGGCGCCGGCCGCCGATGCCATCGATGTGACTTCCTCCGACCCGAGCTGACGACATGCCCCTCCAAAAGATTCTCGTGGTCGACGATTCCGCGACCGAGCGCTTCTTCTTCGCCGAACTGCTGAGCAAGAACGGCTTCGAAGTCGTCACCGCCGAGAACGGTGCCGAAGCGGTCGAGAAGGCCACCAGCGAGCGGCCCGACCTGATCCTGATGGATGTCGTCATGCCGGGCCAGAACGGCTTCCAGGTCACCCGCACGATCAGCCGCGACCCCGTCACCGCGCACATCCCGATCATCATCTGCACGAGCAAGAGCCAGGAGACCGATCGCTACTGGGGCATGAAGCAGGGTGCGCGCGACTACGTCGTCAAGCCGGTCGATCCGCTCGACCTGCTGACCAAGATCCGCGCCTGCGAGGCATGAGATGAGAAACGCGACATGAGCGAATCGTCGACGCGGCGTCCGCCTGCATCGTCGACATTCTCGTCGTCGGTCGCGACGTCATCGGCTGCGGCCACGCGCCGCGAGCGCCTGCGCGAGTTCCAGACCGGCCTGTCCGACAAGCTGCGGCGCGCGCAGAACACGCCGCTCGCGGTCAACCGCCTCGGCATCCAGATCGCATCGGAGCGCCTCCTGATCGATCTCGCCGACGCGGGGGAAATCCTCGCGGTGCCCGACATCACACCGGTCCCGCTGACGAAGAACTGGTATCGCGGCCTCGCCAACGTCCGCGGCAACCTGATCGGCGTCGTCGACCTGTCGCTGTTCACCGGCGGCCCGGTCACGCCGATCGACAAGGAGAGCCGCGTGCTCGCGTTCGCCACCGAATCGCGCTTCTCGGTCGGCATCCTCGTGTCCCGCATGCTCGGCTTGCGCAGCGCGGCCGATCTGACAGTCGTCGACGCGACGAACGCTGCTCCACCGACCGCGGGTCCGTTCGCGCCGTGGGTGCGCTCGCACCTGCTCGACGCACACAAGGTCGTGTGGCAGGAACTCGATCTGATGGCACTGACGTCCGACGAGCGCTTCGTCGATATCGCGCGGGTCTGAATCGCATCAGATGGCGCGCACGGGCCAGCGCATTCGATCGGACTGGCTCGTGCAAACGGCTTTGTTCCGCGCTTCACTTCGCAAGTTCGATGCCGATAATCCGAGGCATGGCACCTGCCGCGCGCCGGCAGGACAGAGGCAACCCGAAAGGAAGACATGGCATTCACCTGGTCCTTCGACAAGTCGTTCGGCCGGCAACAGGTCGACGAGAAAGCGTCGGGGCCTGACGCGATGACGTCCGCGGCCGGCACGACCGACGCTGTCGCGCCGGCCCCGATGGCTTCGCCCGTCGCCTCGTCGGTCGAAAGCGGTGCGGCGGGCGTCGATCCGTCGGCCGACGCGTTCGCGCGTCGTCTGCGCTGGCTGATCTGGTTCACGGTCGCGATGCTGGTGGTCTTCATCGCGATGGTGGCGCTCGACCTGCGCCGCAAGTCGGCCGAAGCCGCCATCTCCGAGACCACCGGCGATCTGCTGATGCATTCGCAACGTCTCGCGAAGTCGGTACCGCTCGCCATCCACGGGCAGCCGGCGGCCTTCGTGCAGTTGCGCGAAAGTCGCGATCGCCTCGCGGCGGGCATCGACGCGCTCGACAAGGGCGGCATGGTGGGGGATCAGGACGTGCCCGCGATCGGCGACCGGGTACGGCCCCAGCTCACGGCCGTCCAGGCCGCATGGAAGGGCACGCAGGCCAACGCGACGATCGTCCTCGACAACGAGCGCCAGCTGACGTCGGTCGGCATCATCCTGCGAACGTTGAACGAGGCGACACCGGCCATGGCCGACGCAAGCGATGCGATCGCCGCGCAGAAGCTTATCGGCAACGCCCCGGCGCGCGAGGTCGCGGCGGCCGGGCAGTTGCAGATGCTGACGCAGCGCCTGTCGCGCAACGCCAACGAGCTGCTCGCCGGATCCGGCCTCCAGCCCGATTCGGGGGTCGGCCTCGGCAAGGACGCCACCACCTTCCGCGACACCGTCGATGGCCTGCTCACCGGCAGCGATGCGTTGCGGCTCGCCCCCGTTCGCGACCCGGAGACGCGTGACCGTCTCCTGACGCTGCAGAAGAATTTCGCGGGCTACCAGGCGCAGGTGAAGGGCCTCCTCGAGACACTGCCGAAGCTGGTCGCCGCGAGGCAGGCCGCAGACGCGGTCGTCAACGAGAGCGAGCCGCTGCGGCTTCATCTTGCCGAACTGCGCAACGTCTACACGAGCGCTTCGTCGGTTTGGCTGTGGCTCGCGTTCGTCAGCGGTCTGCTCGCGCTGCTCGGTGCCCTGCTGATCGCCCGGGGCTACATCGGCGGAGCGGCGCGCGGCGCCGAGGAAGCGCGTCGCGGACGCAGCGCGGCCGAGCGCCAGGAAGAAAGTCTCAAGGCGGCGAACGAAGCGAACCAGCTCGCCATTCTCCGGTTGATGAACGAGCTGCAGGAGGTGGCCGACGGCAACCTGACGATGCAGGCGACGGTGTCCGAGGACATCACCGGCGCGATCGCCGACTCGGTCAACTACACGGTCGAGGAGCTTCGCACGCTGGTCGGGCGCATCAACAGCACGGTCGAGCAGGTGACGGAAGCGTCGTCGTCGGCGCAGGTCACGTCGACGCGACTCCTCGCGGCGTCCGACGAACAGTCGCGCGAGATCCGCTCGACCGGCGACGCGGTGCTGACGATGGCGCGGCAGATCGGCGAGGTGTCGGGTTCCGCGGTCGAGTCGGCGACGGTCGCGCGGCAGTCGCTGGCCGCGGCCGAGGATGGCCAGCGCGCGGTGCAGAACGCGATCTCCGGCATGAACGAGATCCGCGAGCAGATCCAGGAGACCAGCAAGCGGATCAAGCGGCTCGGCGAGTCGTCGCAGGAGATCGGCGAGATCATCGAGTTGATCTCGGACATCACCGAACAGACCAACGTGCTCGCACTGAACGCCGCGATCCAGGCCGCGTCGGCGGGCGAAGCGGGGCGCGGCTTCTCGGTGGTGGCCGAGGAAGTCCAGCGGCTGGCCGAGCGTTCGGGCGAGGCGACGAAGCAGATCGGCGCGCTGGTGCGCACCATCCAGACCGACACGCAGGACGCCGTCTCCGCGATGGAGAAGTCCACCGAGGGCGTGGTCGAGGGGGCCAAGCTGTCCGACGTCGCGGGGCAGTCGCTCGGCAACATCGGCCGCGTGTCGAAGCAGCTCGCCGAACTGATCGAGGCAATCTCGCGCAGCACGTCGCGCCAGGCGACGTCGGCCGGGCAGATGGCGTCGAGCATGGAACACATCCTCGCGGTCAACCAGGACACTTCCGACGGCACCCGGCGGACGGCCACGTCGATCCAGCAGCTCTCCGCGCTCGCGCTCGAGCTGAAGAGTTCGGTGGCCCGTTTCAAGGTCAATTGACCGATGACCAGTCGACTGAATCTCTGGAATCGGGCGGTGCTGTCCACGCGATACGGGCGCGCTGCGGCGTTGCAGGTGCTCGCGATGCCGAAGGGCATCGCTGTGCTCTGCGCCTTGCATCGCCTCCCGTCTCGCGCGTCCCTCACCGCCCATTCCAATGATTCAGTCGACTAGCATTGCCAGCGACGACGGCGCCGAGGACGCAGCGGCGGTCGACACGGGGACGATCGGGTGGTTGCTCCCCGAGATCGTGACGGCGTTCGACGCGTCGACCGCTGCGCTCCGGGCCTTCCGCGCAGGGGCTGCCGGCGTCGATCGACAGGAAGTCGACCTCGCGCCGCTCCGCGTCGCCCGCTCGCACCTCCACCAGGCGCACGGGGCGCTCGAGATCAGCGAGATCGCGGGCGTCACCCGGCTCACCGGGGCGATGGAGGAACTGCTGGCGTCGTTCGAAGGGCAGCCCGAGCGCTGCGACGCGATCGCGCTCGACGCGGTCATCGGCGGGTGCCGCGCGATCGTCGAGTACCTCGAGGACCTGCAGGCCGCGGCGCCACAACAGCCGCTCCATCTGTACCCGAGCTATCGCGACCTGCTGGCCGCGAGCGGCAACGATCGCATCCATCCGGCCGACCTGTTCCTGGTCGACCTCGGCATCCGGCCGCCGCGCGTGGAGTCCGCCGGTGCCGCCGCCGCGACCATCGACCCCGGCGAGTTGAACGAGCAGCGCAGCACGTTCGAGCAGGCGCTGTTGCGTTACCTGCGCAACGAACGCGACGCGAGCGCGCTCCTCGACCTCTGCCGCGCGGTCGATGCCATCGACGACGCGGTGTCGCGCTCGACGAAGCATGGGCAGGCGCAGCAGCGTGCGTTCTGGTGGGTCGCGCGCGCCCTCTTCGAGGCGCTGTCGACCGAAGGCTACCCGGAGGGACACGCGCATCACGCGCATCTGAAGCGTCTGGCCGGCCGCATCAACCTGCAGATCCGCAAGCTCGCCGAAGGCTCGACCGCGGTTGCAGAGCGGCTCTTCACCGACACGCTCTTCTTCGTCGCGATCGCGGCGCCCGTCACGCCGCACGTGCGCGAGGTGCAGGCGCACTACCGCCTGAGAGACGCGGTGCCGAAGGACTTCGAGACGCAGCGCTACGGCCGAATCGACCCGGCCTCGTTGCGCAAGGCGCGCGAGGCGCTCGCGTCGGCCAAGGGCGCGTGGTCCGCGGTCGTCGCGGGCGACCTCGGCCAGATTCGCGGTTTCGCGAAGGAGACCGGCGCGTTGACCGACGCGATCGGGCCGATCACGCGGCGCGGACTCGCGCAGGTCGCGCAGGTGATCGACGGCATCGCGACCGACCTCGGCTTCGATCCGCGCCGCCCGTCGACCGCGGTCGGTCTCGACGTCG
>CAXTPX010000031.1:0-11218 GCA_964246005.1 uncultured Burkholderiaceae bacterium
GCTCGCCGATCCGAGGACGATCGACGACAGATAGCCGATGGACGCCACGCGAGACCGCAATGCCGCCGGAGCGACGTCCTGGATCAGGGTCGGATACACGAGGAACCCGGCCATCGAGCAGGCAACCTGGATTCCCTGGATCAGATAGACCGAATGTTCGTCTTGCGCGAGAAGGAGGAGTCCTGACGAGGCCGCCGTGAGGGCCACGGTGCAGGCGGCGGTTCGTAACGGGAGCAGCGGACCGAAGCGCGGCAGAACGCGCCGCAGAACGAGGATGGTGATCGCGAATCCGGCGATGCCGCCGGCCAGGTTCGACAGCGCGAGTCCCGTGCCGGCCGACGTCGGCGTCGCGTGGAAGATCCGCATGACGATCATCGGTGCCCACGTGATCGATGCGGCGGATCCGAACGTCATCAACCCGAGCGCGATCAGGAAGGGAACGAGCGTCCGACGCTCTGCCGACAGATAGGGAAGCAAGCGCATCGCCGGTGCCGTGTTCTCCGACCCGACGGGACGTGCCCGGCGTGGGATACGGATGGTCAGGATCAGCGGAATCAACACCAATGCCGGCGTGGCTGCGCCGAAGAAGCTCAGCCGCCACGACTCGATCGCACGGAGCCCTTCAGGCAGCTGATCGCGATAGTGGTCGACCGCGAACACGATCCATCCGCAGAACGCGACCCCTGCCGATGCGCCGAGCTTCGTCGCGCCGGCGAACACCGCGTTCGCGACGATGCGCATGCGATTGAAGAAGATTTCCGGAATGAGCCCGAAGACGATCGGAATGAGTCCGGCCTCGCCGCCACCGACCACGGCACTCGCGATGAAGAGCGCCGGGTACGTTCGCGCGAGTCCGCAGGCGACCACACCCGCGCTCCAGACGAGGATGCAAGCGGCAAGGATCATGCGACGGTCGTAGCGGTCCGCGAGCCAGCCGATCGGATAGGACACGACTGCCGCGAAGAGCGCGAGACCGAATCCTTGCAACAACCCGATCTGGAGATCGGTCAGCAGCATGCTGCGACGGATCGGTTCGGCGAGCAGGCTGAAGATGTAGCGGTCGGCGATCGAGAACAACGTCGCGATGATCAGCACGACGATCGAGTACCACGCGCCGAGCGTGCCGTCGGAGCGGCGCGGCTGGTCGGCCACGCTCGTGCGGACGTCCGTCATCGGACGCGTGCGTCGATCCAGGGCGCGACGATGCCGGCGAACGACTCCGGTGCTTCGGCGAACGGGAAGTGGCCGAGGCCGGGCACGATTCGCAACTCCGCATCGCCGATCGAATCGGCGAGCGGAAGCGCGTGGCGGTCCGGCGGCGCGACGTAGTTCGCATCGTCGTCGGTGGCGACGATGAGGACCGGCTGGACGAGGTTTCGCGCTCGGGTGCGAAGATCGAAGCGACCCCAGGGGCTGTTGTCGTTCGCGAGCGCGGTGCCCTTGTACGCGTCGTAGCTTTCCATGCCGAGCGCGGCGTCGCGCATCGCGGCCGAGAAGGGTCCCGGGACCTTGTCGGCGAACTGTGTCGCGAACATTGCCTTCGACCAGTCGGTCAACGCCGGCGCATTCCACGCATCGGTGTCCCCGGCGCGCGCGCGTGCAATGACGTCGCGGAGCGCTCCGAAGCGCTCCACCAGCGAGGGGTCGACTGCGTCGACGCGCCGGTGTTGAGCGGCTTCGTCCTGCCCGTGTTCGTTGAGAATGCGCAGCGGGTTGACGAGGATCACTGCCTCGATTCGCGAACCGGGTCGACGGGCGACCTCGACTGCGAGAATCGCCGCCCAGGCGTGGGCGAGCAGCACGATGCGCGACTCGGGCCTGTCGTCGACGATCGCGCAAACGTCGTCGACGTAATCGGCGATCGGGTAGCCGCTTCCCGGATGTCGCGAGGAGCGGCCGCATCCGGGCAGGTCGACGAGCAGGACTTGCGAATGGATCGCGAGCGCGCCCAGGCCATGCCGCAACGAAGCCGACGTGAATCCCGGACCGCCATGCAGCCCCAGGACGGCGCACGCCGGTCGATCGACGCCGACAAGCGTTTCGACCCAGATCGATCTCGCGCGACCGCGCGCGATCCGCCGCGTCGAGTCTCGTGTTTCAGTGATGCCGATCATCGACGGGGCCGCCGAGACGCTGCTGGAAGAAACGCGTCGTCGCCGTCATGTAGTAGTCGGCCGCCGTGCCGGCGTAGCCGTGCGACTGGCCGGGGAGGACGATCAGTTCGTGCCGCACGCCTGCGTCGATCAGGGCCTGCGACATCCGGAGCGATGCATGGAACATCGGGACCTCCGATGTTCCGGTGACCATCATCAGCGCGTCTACGGGAATGCGCTGCGCGAGCGTGCGTGGACTGTAGGCGGCATAGGCAGCGTGCGTCGGATCGCTGCCGAGATACGGCTCGCTCATCAGGTTGTCGGGCTCGAGTGCAGGACCGCTCGCGACCGCGCAGCCATAGAGGCCCTCGGATTCGGCCAGCGCACGAACCGCGAACAGAGCGCCCCACGAGTGTCCGTAGATGCCGGCGCGCGACAGATCGAGATAGGGTCGTGTCTCGGCGAGGCGTCGTAGCGCCGCGGCGTGCTCCTCGACGATAGGCCTGCCCATGGCCTGGAAGACCGCGTCGTGGAATGCCTTCGAGCGTCCCGGCGTGCCTGGCGTGTCGAGGACGACGACCGCGAAGCCGAGTTGGGCCAGTGCCTGCGGCAGGTTCCAGGGCTTGTAGCGCTCGCCGCAATGGAATCGATGCGGGGCATAGGCGACCTGCGGCCCTGCGTAAATGTGCTCGATGACCGGATAGCGGAGCGATTCGTCGAAGTCCGCCGGAAGATAGAGCACGCCCCAGAGGTCGGTCACGCTGTCGCGCGCCTTGACGACCACTTCGTCGGGCGCCCTCCACCCGAGCGCGAGGAGCGGCGTCATGTCGGTGCGGTGAAGTACCCGGACGATGCGCCCGTCGGCGTCGCGTGCCGTCGCGACCGGCGCCTCCGATAGGGTCGAACGGATTTCGATGAAGTGCGCCAGCGACGGCGACATCGACACCACGCGATGTCCGGATCCCGGCGTGAGGCAGGTCAGGTCGCCACCGGCGTGCGGTACGCGCCACAGCTGCACGTCGTAAGGCCGCATCGGATCGGTCTGCGCGGTGAAGAAGATGCGGCCGCGCTCGTCGACGCCCTCGATCGCGATGACCGGCCATTCACCCGCGGTCAGCGCGTATCGACCGCTACCGTCGCGCGAGACGCGGTCGATGTGACGCCATCCGCTGCGCTCGGATAGCCAGAGAAAGCCGGAGCAGTCGGGCAAGAGCACCATTCCGGCATCGCCCGGATAGAGCAGGTTGTGCTGGATGCGCAGGAAGGTGCGACCTTCCTCGACGAAGACGACACGCGTCGCGCCGCTCCGATCGACCGCGAGCACCTCCGCGCGACCGAGGTCGCGCGAGAAACGAACGAACCAGCAGTCGGCGCCGTCGCGCATCCAGCCGACGAAGACCAGCAGGACCTCGGTCGTGTCGCCCCAGCCGATCGCGGTCTGCGCGCCGGTCGCCGCATCGAACAGGAAACCATCGACCTGCGGCATCGGTGTTCCCGGCGCTTCGGCCTGCATCCGGCCGATCGTGATCGTGTCACCGAGGAAGTCGAATGTCGGGATCGTGCGGACGGTGCGCCGATCGACGCGAGCCGCGAACAGCGAAGCGCCATCGGGGGACCATGGGCTGGCCTTCCAGGGCTTGACCCCGGCAAACGCAATGCGCCCGGATTCGAGCTCCCAGCGAACATCGAACTCCGCGTCCGCGGTAAAGGCGGTGCGCGCAGCATCGATGCACGAGACGAGGACGAGGTTGCCGTTCTCGATCGTTGCAAAACGGGAACCGTCGGGTGTAACCGCATCGTCTGCCGGGACTCCGGTCGTCAGCGTGAGCGTGCGTGTCCAATGGCCCGGCCGCACGCCCCCGTTCGGCTCGACGGTGGAGAACGAGTCCACTAGCGCGTCGTAGTCGACCGAGGCCGAACCGCGAGCGAAGCGCAGGCCACCGGCAATCCGTTCCATTCGATCGAAAGGCAGGTTTGCGGACGACGATTGGCGCCCCAGCGCCACGGCGATGCGTGCAAGGGAGATCGGGCCGATCGAAGTGCCCGACGAGAAGTCGTCGAAGGTCACCGCTGCGTCGCCGTCGGCGCCTGCGTACCACACTGAATCGTCGCCGATCCAGTGTGGTTCGAAAGGCTCGAACGGAAACAGCGAGTCGAGCGACAGATCGCGGCGATACCGCGCCTCGCGCGCCGCCGTCGGATCAGCGGCGGCTGCCGCTCGTGCGTCGCTCAAAACTCGGCGCGGGCGGATACGCCGATCGAGCGCGGCACGGGCCGGGCGTCCGTGGCTTGCGCTCCCACCGCAGGCGACGTGATCGCGTAGTTGTTCGTCAGGTTACGGCCTTCGAGGTACGCCTGCCAATGCTTGAACTCGACACCGACGCGCATGTTGAGCGAACGGATTTCGTCGCCGGTGGCCACTGGCGGCACTTGATTGCGAAAGATCAACAGGTACTTCGATGCGAACTGGTAGTCGGCCCGCGCGAAGCCAGGGATACCGGTCCCGAACCAGGCGTAGCGATAGGTCAGCGATGTGCCGGCAGTGTGCTTCGGTACGTAGTTCAGCGGGTCTCCCGCCTGCCGGTCGAGGTTCGTGATCTTGTAATGCATGTCGTTGTAGCCATAGGTGACATCCCATGTCAGGCGATCGGTCGGACGGACCGAGAACGATAAGTCGACCCCCGGGCCGGAAGCGCGGCCGGTGTTCTGGATGATGAGATGCGGCAGCGGCACATTGGAAATCAGGTAACCCTGGATGTCGCGGTATTGGTTGAAGTAGGCTGCCACCTCCGTCGACACGACGCCCCCCAGGAACACCGCCTTGTGGCCGATTTCGTAGGACCACAATTCGTCTGGGCCGTAGGTTTGCGGGTTGTCGGTGAACGCATTGAAGCCGCCGCTGCGAAATCCTTTCGCGACGTCCGCATAGAGCGAGCCCTCCGGCGAATAGCGCCACAGGACGGTTGCCCGCGGGCTCGTGGCATGGAAGTCCTGCGTCGCCGATGCCGCCGGCGCACTGGTGCGCAGGGCCGTCTCGTGATTCCGGTAATAGCGCAATCCCAGGCTCGCCGCTACATCATGCGGCAACGCCAGCGTTGCCTCGCCGAAGACCGCGTACTCCTGTGTGTTGAACGGCTGCGTTCCGCTGCTACTGCTGTTGATTTGCGGAATGGTGGTCGTGACGGTCGAGTCGAGGTGCCGGTAATACGCACCCGTGGTATACGACAGCGGCCCCGACATGTTGGAGTTAAGTCGTATTTCCTGTGAATACGATCGGCTCGACTCGTCCTGGGTATATCCGACTCCACCGGGCACGGGGATCAGCGCGGAAACGTCGGCGGTGCTCGTGAGGCCGCGATTCAGGTAGGCGCTGGAGCTCACCAGGCTGGCGAAGCCGAGGTCCGCGTTCACGACCAGGTTGGCGATGATGTTGTGATCGGTCACCGGGGTGTTCACGCGCTGCAGCACCACGCGTTGCGAGTTGGACAAGTTGGGCGCGTCGGCTTCGAGTCGATAGCTCGACAGCAGGAGCGTGACGTCGACGTTCGGACCGATCCGCAGAAGGCCTTTGGCGCGAAAATACTGCTCCCTCGAGTCGTTGATGTTGGTGGCGCCGTTGAAGCTGTTCCGGATCCAGCCCGGAATGTCCTCGGTGCCGGCGACGATGCGGAGTCCCGCGACGCCTTCGGACAGCGGAATGTTGCCGACGGCGTTCGCGAAGTAGCCGGCGTCCTTGGCGCCCGCAACGTGGTCCACGCCTCCCTCGACCGAAACCGTGGTGGCGTCGAGCTTTGGATTGGCCGTGATGAAGCGTATCGCGCCACCCAGCGCACCGGCGCCGTAGAGGGTGCCCTGCGGCCCGCGCAGTACCTCGACACGCTGCATGTCGACGAGCGGTACCTCGATCGACCGTTGCGCGTAGCCCTGGTCCAATGTCACTTCGTCGAGAAGCGTCGACACGACGGGCAACCCTTGCGCCGACGAGAGTCCACGTAGCTGGATCCGCGTCATGCCGGGCGAGTTGTTCGTGATGAAGAGCGACGGCACGACCGATTGCATGTCGCGCAGGTCGCGCACGCCACGGTCCTGGATTTCCTGGGCGCCGATCGCGGTCACGGCGTAAGGGACGTCGAGCAGCACCTGTGTCTTCTTCGACGCCGTGACGGTGACCTGATCGAGTGTCTGCCGATTCGTCGATGGGGCATCGGACGTGGTCAGGGCGGACGGCCCGGTCGGTTGCGGCGCGTCTACTTGCGCGACGACCGCAGCGGTCGAAGCAGGTGCCGGACCCTCGTCGGGCGCTGCCTGCACTGGTAGCGCGATCCGGATCAACAAGAGCGGGAGTGAGCGTTGCATAGCCAACAGCTTCAGTTTCATCGCACCACCTTCGCTTGACGAAAGATCGTGCAGTGATCGTAGTGGCTATTTTATTAGCCGTCAACGTTACGTTGTGCAGAGCTTTTGCATGAAGTTAAGGCGAAAGCGCGTCGAAAAGGGCAGACTGCAGCAGTTCGATGGATGTTTTAATCGACAGAACGGCTAAGCCGCATAGGCCCAGAACAGACGACCGTCCGGCGCGTGACCGACGCGCAAGTGCTCGACGCGTTCCCGATAGGTCACCCGATAACGGCGAAATCTGGATCCACTCTCGACGGCGTCTTCGACGACCTCGAACGCGAGCGGCTCCTCGCCCACCCACAGATTCGACACGCCGCGCCGTGCTCCCACGCGTTCCGCGACAACGCGCATTTCCGGAGCCAACAGATCGAGCCGGGGACCGTCTCCGTTCGACCGAAACATCGCCCAACGAGCCATTTCGGTCAGCGACGGAGCCACGTCCACGATCGGCTCGAGTGCCAGTGCGGTCGTGCCCGGCGCCGCGGATTCGAGGAGTCGCTGCGCGATGTAGCGCTGCGCGCGTGTGTTCGAGACGTCGGCGTCGCACAGCAACCAGACCGCGGCGCCAACGACCGGAACGCGCTGCACAAAGGCGCTCCAGCCCGCGAAGCCGCCCGCGTGCCAGCAACAGGCTCGTTGCGCGATGCAGTCAGTGAACCACCCCGCCGCATAGGGCACCGGCCGGCCGGTTGCGAAAAAGCCCGCCGAAACCAGCTTCGCCGCCGACGCGGCAGAAAGTCCGGCCGCACCCGCAACGACGCGGTCCCACGCAGCGGCCCCTCGAGGCGACATCACGAGATCGCCGTCACCGATGACGTCGCGCGTGCGCGCCTCGTCCTCGATCGCGGCGAAGACGTCGATGCCCGTCTCGACCACGGGGATATCGGGTCCTCCGATCGCGACCCCTTCACAAGCGGTTCGATCAAGTAGACGCCGGCGAAGATAGTTGGCGAACGGCATGCCGGCTGCCGCGGCGATCACGAAGCCGAGCAGGATGTAGTTCGTGTTGGAATAGCTCCAGGCGGTGTCGGGTTCGAAATACGGCAGAAGATGCGAATACCGGCGGATGAATGCGGCGCGCTCGCGCGGCGGTGGTTCCGGTTGCTCGGCCAGGTAGTCGGGCAAGCCGCTCGTGTGCCGTAGCAGTTGCATCAGCGTCCGACCGCCCCACGCCGCCGGGACATCGGGAAGCCAATGTGCGAGCAGGTCGTCGGTCTCGAGGCGTCCATCCGTCTCGAGCGCTGCCAATGCCAAACCGACGGCGTGCTTGCCGGACGATGCGATCGAGAACGGCGTACGCGCGTCGATCGAACGATGAGGTACCGCACGTGTCACGCCGGAAACGAGCGTGACGGGATCGCTGCCGGGCGCGATGACCGTCGCGGCGACTCCGGACATGCCGAAGCGATCGACGAGGGTGTCGAACTCGGTCTTCAATCCTGCGGCGGTCGACGCCGATCGATCCAATTGCTCTCCCACGTGCTAGTTCTGACTGGATAGTATGGTATCCAAACCCGTCGGCGCCGGACAGTCGAAAAACGATGCGTTGAACTCGCACGGCTAGAATGGACGGGTTCGCTTTCCGCATGCCGCCATGAAGAATCCTGTTGTGCCGCAAGTCGTTTCGCGCGATGCCGCGTCGGGCCGGCGCGCGCCTTCGACCCGCTCGCCGGTCGAAACCTCGATCGTGCCCCGCAGCGTGCCGGGGAGGTCCCCGGCCGCGCGGAAGGGCGGTGCGGTGGCGCGCGCCAACGGTCAGAGCGCGGCGCAGCCGTCGAGCCTTCCCTTCGACGCGTCGTCGCCGGGCGTCGGTGCACGGCTACGCTATCTGCGCGAAGCGTACGGGCTATCGATGCGCGAACTCGCGCGTCGTGCCGGGTTGAATCACGGAACCGTCGGCTGCATCGAGAAGGAGACGATCAGTCCTTCGGTCGGATCGTTGCGCAAGCTGCTCGACAGCTTTCCCATCACGCTGTCGGACTTCTTTTCGCTCGATCTCGATGTCGACAACCAGGTGTTCTTCGACGCCGGCGAATTGCTCGAGGTCGGCGGGAACGGCGTGTCGCTGAAGCAAGTCGGTCGCAAGCTCGCCTCCCGGCCGTTGCAGGTCTTGCACGAACGTTATGCGCCAGGTGCGGAGACGGCTGCCGCGCCTTACAGTCATGCCGGTGAAGAAGGCGGCGTGGTGGTCGCCGGTCGCATCGAATTGACCGTCGGCCATCAGACCCGTGTGCTCACCGTAGGAGAGGCCTACTTGTTTCCCAGCCGGCTCCCGCACCGCTTCCACAATCCGGGACCGGACGAGTGCGTGATCGTCAGTGCCATGACGCCACCGGTCTGAGGGGTCAGCTCAGGGTCTCGAAGAGACGCATCAGCAGCCGCGTGCGGGGCCTGATCGACGAGATGTAGAGACGCTCGTCCAACGTGTGGCCGCCGTCGCCGTCCACACCGAGGCCGTCGAGCGTCGGCGCGATCGACGCGGTGAAGTTGCCGTCGCTACCGCCGCCGGTCTTCAGGTCTTCCAGGTCGAACCCGATTTCGGCGGCCAACTCGCGCGCGTGTTCGAACAGCGCCGCGATGCCGGGCGTTTTTTCGTAGCCCGGACGATTGATCCCGCCCTCGACGGTCAGCGTGACGCCGGCGTCGTGGGGCCGCAGCGAGCGAATGCGAGCAACGATCTCGTCGCCGGTCGCAGGGTTCGGCATGCGGACATCGACCTGGACCCAGGCTTCCTCGGGCACGACGTTCGAGCGGGTACCCCCGCCGATCAGTCCGACGTTGACCGTCAACTCGCGTGCGTAGTCGGTCATGGCCTCGAGGTCGACGACTTGCTTCGCGATCTCCCGAATGGCATTGCGCCCGAGGTGATGCTCGACCCCGGCGTGGGCCGGTATCCCTTTCGCGCGGATCGTGAAGGTGGCCACGCCTTTTCGGGCCGTGACGATCTTGCCGCCCGAGCGGGCCGGTTCGGTGACGAGGACGTATTTCGCACGGTGAGCTTCGCGCTCGATGTGCTCCCGCGACGTCGGACTGCCCATCTCTTCGTCGGACACGAGCAGGTGCCGAACCGGCAGGAGCGGCCGTTTGCCGGCGCGCTTCATCGCGCGCATGGCTGCCAGTGCGAGGTAGGCGCCGCCCTTCATGTCTTCCGCTCCTGGACCATAGGCGCGATCCCCGTCGATGCGAAAGGGCAGCGCGCCGGCAAGCGTGCCGATCGGATGCACCGTATCGATGTGGCTGAGGACGAGAATGCCGGGCTCGCCGGGAGTGCGGTCGGGGTCGAACGTCGCGAGCAGGTGATCGCCGAAGCCATCGCGTCCGGCGATTCGCTTCACCGTCGCGCCTGCGGCCACGTAGTCGACTTCGACGCGGTCGGCCATTCGCCGCATCGCGTCCGGCCTGTCCGTTGGGCTCTCGATCTCGATCCAGGCACGGATGCCCGACAGCGTTTCGTTCTCATCGACGAGCGACTCGAAGGGGGTCGCGGTTTCGCTGGGTTCGTTCATGAAGCCTCCGGAAGTGACGATCGACACGCGCTTCGCCGAATGCACATTGTCTATTAAACTATCCAGTCTGTCGTTTCTCTCACCTCATGTTCAATGCACGAGAAGACAACTGTCGACGTGGTCGTCCTCGGACTCGGGGCGTTCGGTGCCGCCACCGTGTATCAGCTCGCGCGTCGCGGTGTCGACGTCGTGGGCATCGATCGTTTCCGGCCACCGCACGAGCACGGCTCGAGCCATGGCGCAACGCGCATCACGCGCGTCGGCGTCGGCGAAGGAGCATCCTACGTAACGCTGGCGCGCCGGTCCCACGAGATCTGGCGGACGCTCGAGACCGCGACGGGTGCGAAGCTGATGACAGCATGTGGCGCGCTGGTCCTCGCCGCAAAGAGCGCGTCGGGCCGCCATCATGGACAGGCCGACTTCGTTCAGCGTTCGATCGATGTCGCACGCCGCTTCGACGTTGCCCACGAAGTGCTCGATGCGTCGGCGATCGCTGCTCGCTTCCCGCAATTCGGCCTGCACGGCGATGAAGTCGGCTATCTCGAGCCAGGCGGCGGTTTCGTTCGACCCGAGGCGTGTATCGCGGCGCAACTCGGCGAGGCCGCCCGATTCGGCGCGACGCTCCGCCTGGGCGAGTCGGTGCGATCGGTCCGGGCCGACGGCGACAGCGTAGTGGTCGAAACGGGGTCCGGCCGCATCGTCGCGCGTCGCGCAATCGCGTGCCTCGGTCCATGGACGCCGGCTCTCATCGGCGAGCCGTTCGCTTCGAAGCTGACGGTCCATCGCCAGACGCTCTACTGGTTCGCCACCGAACGCCTTGAAGCGTACGCACCCGATCGCTTTCCGGTCTATATCTGGATGCATGGCGCGCACGAAGACGACTATTTCTACGGCTTCCCGTGGGCCGACGAGCGGGGTGGCCTGAAGGTCGCGACCGAGCAGTACGACCGGCCGGACGATCCGGACGCGCCGCTCGACGCCGTCGCGCCCGAGGCGATCGATGCGATGTACCGACGCCATGTCGCGGGACATCTTCCCGGCGTCGGGCCGCGCTGCGTTGGCGCCGTCCGCTGTCACTACACCGTGACACCGGATCGCGCGTTCGTCGTCGATCGGCATCCCACGATCGGAGCGCTCACGGTGGTCTCGGCCTGCTCGGGCCATGGCTTCAAACATTCGGCCGGCTTGGGCGAGGCGCTCGCGCTCGATGCAATCGGTGCG
>CAXTPX010000032.1:0-11187 GCA_964246005.1 uncultured Burkholderiaceae bacterium
CATCGACTCGGGCGCCCTGCGCAATGCCCGGAAGGATTGCGTCCACGTGATGATGGCGACGATCTCGCCCGCGCTCGTCGACGAGTTGTACGCGTTGCATCGCGCCGCGGGCATACCGTACGTCGCGGCGCCCGTCTTCGGCGTGCCGGCCGCGGCCGCGCAGGCGCTGCTCAATATCGTGGTTGCCGGAGACGCCGCTGCGATCGAGAAAGTGCAGCCGTTGCTGGATGCGCTGGGCCAGAAGACCTGGCCGCTCGGCGACGATCCGAAGCGGGCCAATGTCGCGAAGATCGCGGGCAACCTGATGATCACGCTCGCGATCGAGGCGATGGGAGAAGCGACCGCGCTGACGGAGCGTTACGGCGTGAAGGCGGCCGACTTCCTCGACATCGTCACGAACACGCTGTTCGCCGCCCCGAGCTACAAGCGCTACGGCGGCTTCATCGCCACCGATACCTACGAGCCGGGGTTCAAGCTGACGCTCGGCTTGAAGGACGTGGATCTCGCGCTCGACGCCGCTCGCGAGAAGCAGGCGGTGCTGCCAGCAGCGGAACTGGTCCGCGACAACATGCAGAGGGCAGTCGAAGCGGGGATGGGCGACCGCGACTGGTCGATCCTCGCGAAGATGACGCGCCGTCGAGCGGGACTTCCCGACGACGTCGCCTAGCACACGACCAAACCGCGCGGCTCGGGGTCGGAGCCGCGCGAATCGTGGTGCTTACTTGACGGTTTCCTTCGCCGCTTCCTTCGCGGCCGTACCGTGCGCGCTGGCCTTGACCCCGTGAACCTTGGCCTTGACCTTGTGCACGGTCGACTTCGGCTCGCTGGTCACGGCGCCGGCAACGGTCTCGCCGCCTTGCTGGACCTTTTCCGACGTGGCCTTGGCGCCTTCCTTGATGGCCGTGCCTGCCTGGGCGAAGCAGGCGCTGGAAACCAGCAGGGCGGCAGCCGCGGCGATGATCTTGTTCATGCAATTTCTCCGTGTAGTCGAATCGCGGGCAGTCCGGCCAATCCGTCACTGCGAATGCGAAGCCCTAAGAACGCCGCATCGGCAAGAAGGTTGACGAGGTTTGCGCGCATGCGCCGAGCCGACCCGGCCCAGCGCACCGACCGACCGGAGCGTCAGCCGGCTTCGATCGAGGATCGGGCCACGCGACGACGTTGTCGGCGTCGGAGCAGCAGTGCTGCGGCCCCGATCGCCGCGAGCCAGGCGCCGTCCGGCTCGGGCACGGTCGCCGTCAACTGGAAGCGGCCGTCTCCGACGAGCTCCGGATCGCCTTGTCCGGTGAAGCCCTGGCCGAGCGTACCGCCGGTGGATTGCGCGACCGAATGATTCGTCAGGTTGCTGATCGCGAGGCTGTAAGTGCCGGCCGGCAGGAAGATGCGCAGGTCGTTGTTGGGGGACGCCGTGACGAACGCGGCCGAATTGCCGATGCCTCGGAAGATCGAAAGATACGTCTGCAGGCCGCTCGTCAGCGGGGTGTTGAAGAACGGCGTGATGCCGAAGTCCGAGAATCCGCCGAAGTTGAAGTCGGTGAAGCCGCCGAACGGGACGAGGAACGCGTAGACCGCGACGTTGTTGGCGATGTCCGCCGAATCGGTGCACGACGGCGGTGGCGAGTTGGAGCCGGAGCCGACCAGCGCGGGATTGCTGCAGTCGGCGACCGAACCCGAGTAGGTCACCGGACCCGCCTCGGCAACCGCGCAGGCGAGCGACAGGGATAGTGCGAGCGACAGGGATAGTGCGAGCGAGAATCGCTTCCACCCGGTGATGGACTTCGACGCAACCGTGTGCATTGCCGTTCCTTGAGCTGGGTGGACCGGTGCACCGAGCACGAAACATGCCGGGATCGGGAAATAAGTTTTGCATCAATGCGTTGCACGACTGCCGAGGATCGCCCCGAGTGTCGTGTGTAAGGTTTGCCAACATCGCTCGATCAGCCGATGAAGCGAAACGGCCCGGAGACGGCGCCTCCGGGCCGTTCCGTCAAGTCGCTCGACAAGCGACGGCGTGCGTTCAGCGATCGCGACGACGGCGTGCCGCCAGGCCGAGGCCGCTCGTTGTGGGGAAACGATGCATCATGCGCGGCCATGCGCCCCCCGACCGATGCCCAGCCCCGAGCCCGCCGCCCGTGATCACGCTCTTCGCCGCGATCGCGGCCACGTTGATCATCGTGCTGCTGGTGATCAACCTCGGCGTCGGCGAGAAGAAGGTCGAGTATCAGATTGACGCTTTCTATCCGGTCGAAGACCCGCAGTTCGTCCACGTCATGGGCGTGCTGCTCGGTCCGCCGGTCGTGCCCGGCAACCGCTACCGGGCCCTCCTCAACGGTGACGAGATCTTTCCGGCGATGCTGGAAGGGATCCGCGGCGCGCAGCACTCGGTGACGTTCGAGACCTACATCTACTGGTCGGGCGACATCGGCCAGGCGTTCGCCGACGCGCTGGCCGAGAGGGCGCGGGCCGGCGTCAAGGTGCACGTGCTGCTCGACTGGGTGGGGTCGGGCCGCATGAGCGACCGCTTGCTGGACCAGTTGCGCGAGTCGGGCGCACAGATCGAGCGCTATCACCCGCCGAGCTGGTTCGGTCTCGGGCGGCTCAACAACCGCACGCACCGCAAGCTGCTGATCGTCGACGGCAAGGTCGGCTTCACCGGCGGCGTCGGCATCGCCGACGAATGGACCGGCCATGCGCAGGATCCGGCGCACTGGCGCGACACGCACTTCCGCTTCGAAGGGCCGGTCGTCGCGCAGGCGCAGGCGGCATTCATGGACAACTGGATGAAGACGTCCGGCGTGGTGTTCCACGGCACGGACTACTTTCCGAGGTCCGAGCCACTGCCCGACGATGGCAGGACGGACGATGGAAGCGCCGACGGCATCGGCATCGCGCAGATCTTCAGCGGCTCGCCGAACGAAGGCAGCGGCAGCATGGAACTGATGTACCTGCTGGCGATCCAGTCGGCGGTCCGCAGCATCCACCTGTCGAGTTCGTACTTCGTTCCCGACCGGTCCGCGGTGCGCGAACTGGTCGAGGCGAGGAAGCGCGGCGTCGACGTGCAGATCATCGTGCCGGGCGCCCACATCGACACCGGCGCGGTGCGGCGCGCGTCGAAGCACATGTGGGGGCCGCTCCTCGAGGCGGGCGTCGCGATCCACGAGTACCAGCCGACGATGTTCCACGTCAAGGTGATGATCGTCGACGCGTACATGGTCTCGGTCGGCTCGACCAACTTCGACGACCGCTCGTTCCATCTGAACGACGAGTCGAACCTCAACATCTACGACCGGTCGTTCGCGGAACGCCAGGTGGCCGTGTTCGAAGCGGACCTGGCCCACGCCCGGCGCATCACGTGGCGCGCATGGAAGCGGCGCCCGGCCCGGGAGAAGCTGGTCGAGCGCGTCATCTGGCTGATGCACTCGCAACTGTGAGGCGGGCGACCTGGCGCCTGGTTCCGGCATGGACGTCGCCCGCGAAGGCGGACTGCACGGCGTTCCCCGATCGGTCGAGCCGGCGTCGCGAATGAAAGCGCCCCCCGGATCGGGCGTGGTTCGCGTCGCTGGTTGGCGCGGCGGTTAAGATCGCCGGTTCGAAGCAGCGCGATTTCGCGCACCGCGGAAGGCTCCACACCATGAACGACTCGACACCCGGCGGGGCAGCGGCACACGACGCGATGCCCTCGCTCGCGGACTTCGTCGAGTCGGTCCAGCACTTGCCGCTCTTCACGGGCACCGCCGTGCAGTTGATCCGCAGCGTCGACCGCGACGACGTGACCGCGGCCGAGCTGAGCCGGCTGATCTCGACCGATGCCGCGTTGTCCGCCCACTTGCTGCGCATCGTCAACTCGTCGTATTACGGACTGTCGCGCCGCATCGGCACCGTGCCGAATGCGCTGGCCATGCTCGGACTCGACCTGGTCCGACGAACCGTCACGGCGGCGGTGCTGCAACGACCGCTGTTCGCCTACCTGCACGACACGGAGGTCGCGCGCGCGTTCTGGCGGCACGAACTCCAGTGCGCGGCGCTCGCGCGTCACCTCGCAACGGGTCGAGGGGAGGATGGCGAGTCCGCGTACATGGCTGGTCTCCTGCACGACGTCGGACGCCTCGTGATGCTGATGCAGTTCCCCGACAAGACCGACGTCCTGCTGCGTCGACGAGACGACGAGCAGGGGCTCGAGCACGAACGCGACCTGTTCGGCTTCGATCACGCGCAGGTCGGCGGCGCGTTGCTCGAATCGTGGGGGCTGCCCGCCCACATCGTGCAGGCCGCGCATCAGCACGCGGACGAGACCGAGCCCGAAGAGCCGGGCGCCGCCTGCGTGTGGCGTGCCAACCTGATCGCGCACCAGATGGACGAATACCAGTTGCAATGCGGCCCGGACGACATCGAAGTCCAGCCGTGGATGGCCGCGATCGGCCTGAGCGAGAAGGCCTACCGCAAGATCCTCGACGAGATCACGGCGCTCGAGAGCGACCGCGCCTGACGGAACAGCGTTCAGTGCTCGTCCGGCGACCAGTCCGGGCTGAAGCCGCCGAGCGTCGGGTGATACATCTCGTCGCCGCTGTGCTGCGTGAACTCGACGTTCAGCCGGTCCTCGCGGAGGCCGAGCACCTCGATGCAGTCGGCGACCAGCCGCTTCGCGAGCGCGAGGCGTTGCGCCGGCGGCCGCCCGCGCCTGATGTCGCACATCAGGACGGACACCGGCACCGGCTCGCCGTCGACGAGGCGCCACACGCTGCCGTCGCCGCACTCGCGGATCGCGATGCTGATGCGGCGGATGTCGACCGACATCAGCGTCGCGTAGGTTTCCGCGAGGCGTGCGGCGAGGCGCTGCTTGTCGGTGCGGGCATGCGGGCCGTTCACGTCGAGCTGAAGGTAGGGCATGCGCGGTTCCTCGATGACACGCTTCGGAATGCGGCCGACAGATCATTGCGAGCGGCGTGAGGCGCGCTGGCGTCACCGTTCGGGTCCAGTGAACCTTTTCCCGAGCGCCTCCGATCATGCCCGTCCGCACGCCGAAGCCCGCTTCGAAGCAGCCCGATCACTGGTCGCAGCAGGTCACCGAGACCAGCGACGCGATGGATCTGAAGCACGACGTCTTCAAGCAGCACGATCCGAAGGCGATCGCGCGATCGCTCAAGTCGTCGGCCGAACACAGCGACCGTCGCAAGTCGGATCCCTATCGGTCCTCGATGTCGATGCTGACGTTCTACATCAATCGGGCGGGGCACAACCTCGATCCCGGACAGCACGAGATCCTGGAAGCCACGAAGGACGAACTGCGCAAGCTGTTCGACAAGCCCGCGGCGGCGAAGACCGCGGCCAGGAAGGCGGCGGCGAAGAAGGCGACGAAGCGTTCATGACGCGGGGCGCAGACTCGTCTGCGTCGCCGGAGCGACGAGCAGCGGATAGGGATCGATCACACCGGCGTTGCCCGAGTAGATGCCGTAGTGCAGATGCGGCGGACCGCCTCGCGCATTGCCGGTCGTGCCGACGTAGCCCAGCGTGTCGCCGACATTGACGCGATCGCCGGGTCGCAAGCTCGAACGGCGGTCGAGGTGCGCGTAGTAGTGCCGCTGTCCGCCAGGCCCGAGGACCCACACGACCACGCCTCCCAGCGGGTCGTTGCCGGTGCGCGCGATGAAGCCTGCCGTCGACGCGATCACCCGCGTGCCGGGAGGCGCAAAGATGTCGATGCCTTCGTGTCGCCGACCGCCGCCCCGGGCGTTGCCCCAGCTGTCGCGCAGATCCTTCACGCGCACGCCGGCCACCGGCATTGCGACGCTCGCCGGCGCCGGCGCCGACAGCAGGGCCAGCAGGAAGAGCGGCTTGTCGAACGGCGCTGGTGGGATCAGCGCCAGCGTCACGTAGATGGCGGCGACCGCCCACAGCCGACCCGCGATCAGCGACCGCATGCTCGACCCCCTCGACACGCGGGTTCAGCCATGAACATGCGACGACATCCCCTTCATTCGATGCACGACCACCAAGGACGACAATGACCGACAAGCAGACTCAGGAGCACGCCGACGAGGGCAACACGATCAAGGATCCCGACCAGTGGACCACTGGCGACGAGCCCATGACGGGCGCACAGAAGTCGTATCTGAAGACGCTCTCCGAAGAAGCCAAGGAGCCTTTTACCGACACGCTGAGCAAGGCAGAAGCATCCAAGCGGATCGACGAACTGCAACACAAGACCGGTCGGGGCGTCAGCGCGCCACAGGACGCCGACGAACCGGGCGCATGAGCAAATGGCCAAGGCACGTTCGAAAAATATGACGTCCATCATATTCATGTGCTAGATTGCGGTGATGGAACCGGCCCCGTCCCGCAAGCAGCAGTCGCACGACCGTATCGTCGAGGCCGCGGCGCGCGCGATCCGGCGCGAAGGTTATGGCGGGGTCGGTGTCGCCGACGTGATGCGCGAGGCCGGGCTCACGCACGGCGGTTTCTACGCGCATTTCGCGTCGCGCGACGCGTTGCTGATCGAGGCCCTCGAACGCGCAGGCGGCGGCAGTGCGACCCTGCTTGCGCGCAACGTGGCCGATGCCGAAGCCCGCGGCGTCAGCCGGTTCAGGGCGCTGGTCGAGGGATACCTGTCCGACAGCCTGCTGAAGTCGCGCGAAACGGGCTGTCCGGTCGCCGCGCTGTGCTCGGAAATCCCGCGGCAGTCACCCGACGTCCGCAAGGCGTCGACGCAGCGGGTCCAGGCACTCGTCCGGTATGTCGCGAAGTCGTTGCCCGAGGCCGTCCCGCCCGAGCGCGCCGGCGTCATCGCGGCATCGCTGGTCGGCGCCCTGCAGCTCGCCCGTGCCATCGGCTCGAACGAGCAGGGCAAGGCGCTGCTGGCCTCGACGCGCGAAGCGCTGCTGGAACAGTACGACCTTGGTCGGCAATAGAGACATCGCCCTTTTTTTGGAGATCGATATGACATTCATCATATTCACCATCGTTGCCGCGCCGTTCGGCTGGCTGGCGTACCGGCTGTGCCGTTCGATCGACCAGGGCCTGTCGTGAAGCTCGCGGACGCGGTGGTCTTCGTCACCGGCGCCAATCGCGGCATCGGCCTGTCGTTCGCCCGCGAGGCGCTGGCTCGCGGCGCGAAGAAGGTCTATGCAGGCGCCCGCGATCCGTCGACGGTGACGCTGCCGGGGGTCGTGCCGATCCGGCTCGACGTGACGAACCCGTCGGAGATCGAAGCGGCGGCGAGCGCCTGCCCCGACGTGACGCTGCTCGTCAACAACGCGGGCATCGCGCTGTTCGGCGGCTTCCTCGCGGCGAACGCGGTCGACGAGACGCGCCGACAGCTCGAGGTCAACTTCTTCGGACCGTTGCTGATGACCCGGGCATTCGCGCCCATCCTCGCTGCCAACGGCGGCGGCGGCGTAATCAACGTGCTGTCGATCGCGAGCTGGATGAACCGGCCGATGCTCGCGGGATATGGCGCGAGCAAGTCGGCCGCCTGGGGCCTGACGAACGGGTTGCGCAACGATCTGCGGGCGCAAGGCACGCAAGTGCTCGGCCTGCATGTCGGCTTCGTCGACACCGACCTGACGACCGGCATCGACGCGCCGAAGACGTCGCCCGACGTGGTCGCAGCGCGGACCTACGACGGCCTCGAAGCCGGTGCGGCCGAAGTCCTGGCCGACGAGCGGACGATCCAGGTGCATCGAGGGCTCTCCGACGAGCCGGCGATCTATCTGTCCGCGCCGAACGCCTGATCTCCGGCACGAGTTCGCCATGCCCTCTCTCGACCTTTCCGCCACGGCAGGGCGGCCGTCCCCGACGTCCGCGTCCGCAGCTTCGCCGTGGCCGGTGTTCTGGGTCTCGAGCATCGCGGTGTTCCTCGTGTCGCTCGACACGACGATGCTGTATGCGGCCTTCGGCGCGATGCGCGCGAGCTTCCCGCACGCCACGGCAGCCGACATGTCGTGGGTGCTCAATGCCTACACGGTCGTCTACGCGGCGATGCTGATCCCGGCAGGCGGCCTCGCCGATACCCACGGTCGCAAGAAGATCTTCATGATCGGCGTGACGTTGTTCCTCGTCGCGTCGGCCGCGTGCGGGTTGTCGCCGGGCGTCGGGTGGCTGATCGGCGCGCGCGTATTGCAGGCGATCGGCGCCGCGCTGCTGACGCCGGCGTCGCTGTCGATGGTGCTCGGTGTCTTTCCGCAGACGAAGCGTGCCGTCGCGGTCAGCCTGTGGGGCGCGGTGGGCGCGCTGGCCGCGGCGATCGGTCCGAGCCTCGGGTCGTTCGTGATCGCGTCGGTCGGCTGGCCGTGGGCGTTCTTCATCAACCTGCCGCTCGGCGCGCTGTCGATCTGGAAGGGCGCGACGATCCTGAAGGAAGCGCGCCTGCCGATCGAGTCGCGCCGGCACGTCGACCTGATCGGCATGGCGCTGCTGATCGTCGCGGTCGGCGCGATCGCGCTTTCGATCGTCGAGTTCGAGTCGCCGGCGTGGACGCGTGCCGAACTGATCGCGGTCGCCCTGCTCGGTGTCGTCGCGATGGGCGTCTTCATCGCCTGGGCGCGCGTCGCGAAGGCGCCCCTCGTGCACCTCGGCCTGTTCCGTAACCGGACCTACGCGTACGCGAACCTCGCCACGTTCACGTTCGGGATGGCGTTCTCGATCATGTTCTTCGCGTTCTTCTTCTACATGCGCGGCATCTGGCACTACTCGTTGCCGCTCGCCGGCCTCGCGATCACGCCGGGTCCCCTGCTGGTGATGCCGGTCGCGATCCTGTCCGGTCGAGTCGCCGCGCGCATCGGCCATCGACCGCTCCTGGTCGGCGGCGCGTCGATCTACGCGTGCAGCGGGTTCTGGTTCCTGCTCGTGCCCGGCACCCAGCCGCACTACGTGACGCAGTGGCTGCCCGGGCTGATGCTGAGCGGCATCGGCGTCGGGATGACCCTGCCGTCGCTGGCGGCCGCTGCCGTCAACAAGCTGCCGGTCGATCAGTACGCGGTCGGCAGCGCCGTCAATCAGGCGACGCGGCAGATCGGCTCGGTGCTGGGCGTGGCCCTGACGGTGCTGCTGCTCGGACACGAAGGGTTGAAGCGTGGCGACTTCAGCGCGCTGTACGGCACGCACGTGACGCTCGGCTTCCTGACCGCGTTGCTGTGCCTGCCGGTCGCCACGCGTCCGGCGAAGCCGGCGGCCTGAACCTCGGCGTTCAGCGCATGCGGCCGATGCGGTCGCCGATCAGCATCTGCATCGCCTGCTCGTATTGATCGGTCAAGCGTTCGGACGCCTCGAGCAGGCGTTCGCTCGCATCCGACACCTGCGCCAGTGCCGAGGCATCGCTGATCGACCCCAGCGTCTGCCCGAGGCGTTCCCATTCGAGATGCGCGTTGTTGAGCTCGACGCGGATCACGGGCGACGACAGCGGTAACGCATCGAGATAGCCCAACGCCGTCTTGAACGTGCCGGACAGGTCGCGCAGCTGCCCGAGCCGCTCGGACGACGGTTCGATCGCCAGCATGAAGCACAGCTTGGCGATGCGCTGGCAGAGCATTCGCTGCCGGCCCGCGACGTTGATGACGTGCAGGCTCGAGACGAGGCCCGACGTCTCGAGGAACGACGTCAGCGATTCGGCGTCGTTCAGCATCTGCTCGGCCGCATCGTCGAGCGCCGTGAGCGTCGCCACCGCGGGCGGCACCTCGCACAACGACCGCACCGCCACCCACGCGTCCGCGACGCGCTCGACCAGCGTGCCGTAGCCGTCGGTGCTGATCGCCTTCCGCAGGATGCCGAGGTTCGCGTCGACGCGCTGGATGCAATCGACGATGTGGTGCTTCGCGGGCGACGTCTCGAGACCGGACAGCACCTGTGCGTAGCAGAGCACCAGCCGTTGCGACAGCATCCGCAACTGACCGGCACGGTTGACGGCCTCGCCGGCGCGCGACATGTCGATCACGCTCGATGCGACGACGCCGATCCGCTGGCGGGCGCGCATCGCGAGGCTGCGCAACATCTCGAACGCTTCGTCCTCGGTGATGCCGCGGGAGCGCATCAGGACGCCCTTGGCCCGATCGACCAGCTTGCGCTCCTCGAAGCGCTTCGACAGTCCGACCAGCTCTTCCTTCAACAGTTGTCCGTGACGAAAGCGTGCCCGGGCGACCTGGATGATCGACGGGAGCCGATGCTTCGCGTAGCCGTCGATCACGTAGGCATGGACGTTCGATGCACTGGCGCGTTCGATCTTCGCGGCGTCGCGGTCGGACGTGAACAGGACGAACGGACACGGCGCCAGCGTGCCGAGCATCCTCGCGGCCTCGAACATCGCCACCGAAGGACTGGACGACGCGGCGACCACCAGGTCGACCGTGTGCCGCAGCGCGCTCTGGGCGAGGTTCGTGGCGTCGTCGCTCTCGGCAACGACGCCGACACCGGCCGCGTCGAGGTCGTCGCGAAGGTCGTCGGCGCCGAGCGGCGGTTCGATCGCGAGCAGCGCGCGATACATCGGGGTGACCATCGACGGGGTTCCGGCACGGTGTTGACGTTCGGAGACGGCCGCGCATCGAGGCGTGCTTGCCGGTGCATGACCGCCTCAACGTGGACGTCGAACGCGCCACGACCGCAATACGACGGTGCGGTTCTGGACGTTGCTCTCCGCGCCACGAGCGCTCTTCAGAGGCGAAGCAATTTCCGTGCGCCCCGGCATGGCGTTTGCTTTACGACACGTGGGCCGTTCCAACGCTGCAACGGCCGGACGCAATGACACGTGTCTCAGCGCGCATCGATGCGCGTTCCTCGCGGCTTCCCGGCCGAGTCATGCACCGCAGGTGTCCCCTGCATCCATGAATCCATCGAGGACTTTTCCCAATGAACGAATCCACCGCAACCGTCGAAGGCAACCACGACCTTCTGCTGAAGAACAACGCCCTGCTCCAGTCCAACAGCGCCACGCTGAAGGACAACAAGGTGATGCTCGAGGACAACCACGAGACGCTCAACAGCAATCACGGGCTGATGATCGGCAACAAGAAGACGATCGAGTCCAATGCAGCGACCCTGGTCAGCAACCACGGGCTGCTCGAAAGCAACAAGGCCACCATCGACAGCAACCACACGCTCCTGGCCGGCAACGCGTCCGTGATGCGCGCCAATGCGTCGGCGCTGGCCGCGAACAAGTCGGGCATCACCGCCAACACCGTCAAGCTCGGGGCCAACAGCGAG
>CAXTPX010000033.1:0-11097 GCA_964246005.1 uncultured Burkholderiaceae bacterium
GCTCGATCCGGATGCGAAGGCCGGCACGTTCTCACCGGGCGCGCCGTGGGCCATCTTCATCACGCCGGGGCCGAACCAGGTCTTGTACAGCGCCGATGCCTACCCCGGCCGCATCTACAAGCTCAGCCTCGAAGGGGAAGTGCTCGGCGTGATCGGCGAAGGCGGTCGGCAGTTGAAGCAGTTCGGCTGGGTGCACGAGATCGCCTGCCCGTCCGAGAACGTGCTGTACGTCGCCGAGCTGCTGAACTGGCGTGTGCAGAAGTTGCTGTTGCATCCGAAGTGACGGTCAGTCTTCGACGCGCTGCCTTCCTGCCTTCACCCTGGAACGAAGGCTCTTGCCCTCGAGCCGCCGCTGCTTCGAGCCGAACGTCGGCTTCGTCGGGCGGCGGATCGCCGGCGGCAGCGCCACGCTGTCGACGAGTTCCTGAAGCCGCGCGAGCGCGTCGAGCCGGTTCGCCGCCTGACTGCGTGACGACTGCGCCTTGATCACGACGACCCCGGCGTCCGTGATGCGCTGATCGGACGCCGCCAGGAGGCGCTGCTTGAGGTCGTCCGGCAGCGACGATGCCGTCACGTCGAAGCGCAGGTGCACGGCGCTCGACACCTTGTTGACGTTCTGCCCGCCGGCACCCTGTGCACGCATCGCGGTGAACTCGACTTCGTCCGGGTCGATCTGCGGGGTCGGTCGGATCATTCGCTGTCCAGGGCCGCCGGCTGGCGAGAGGGTGGTCGATGATGCCCGAACGCATTCGCAAGCCGCGGCGACACGACGGACGGCAAGCGACCCGAAAATGCATGCCTTATCAGACGATGGCGGGGTTCAGAAAGCTGCTGCAATACCGACAGCCTTCCTTCACCTCTCGCGATTCACCTTGCCGAGCCGCCCGGGGATCACTTCACTAATGTTCGCTGCGGTCGATAAGTCGGACATGGCGTCAACCTGGACTTTCGAGGAGAAGCAATGAACGAAGTGGCCCTACTCAAGTTCGAGCAGCCCGACATCCTGGACCCGATCGACGTGCTCGACGATGCGGAGCTCGATGGTCTGGAGTTCGGCGTGATCGCGTTCGACCCCGATACCGTCGTGCGGCGCTACAACCGCTTCGAGTCGCAGATGGCGGGCCTCACGCAACAACGCGTGCTGGGTCAGGCGCTCTTCACCTCGGTGGCCGTGTGCATGAACAACTTTCTCGTCGCACAGCGCTTCGAGGATGCGGCGGCAGCCGGCACGTCGCTGGACGCGATCATCGACTATGTATTGACCTTGCGGATGCGTCCCACCAAGGTCAAGTTGCGCCTCCTCGCGTCGCCCGGGCACCGGATGCGCTACGTCCTGATCGACCGGCGCAAATAAAGTGTCCGATCCCATTGCGAACGTGAGCGACGATCACGAGGCCCTTCTCCAGTTCCTGTACATCGCGCCGGTCGGCCTGGTCCAGGCGTCGATCGACGGCGAGATCGTGATGATCAATTCGATCTCCGCGCAACTGTTGATGCCCCTGTCCCAGGACGGCGATCTCACCAACATCTATACCGCCCTCGAACCCGTGGTGCCCGACCTTCGCGAGCGCGTCGCGTTGTTCACGGACTCGCACGGCACGGTGTGCGATGCCGTTCGCGTCCGGTTGCCATCGCCAGCGGACCACAGGCCGCCGCCCCGGATGCTGTCGCTCACCCTGTTGAAGCTCGACGACCACCGGCTCATGGTCGTGCTGAGCGACATCACGCAGCAGGTCCTCCGCGAGCGCCTGCTCCGCCAGAACGAGGCCTGGCTCGATGCGGTTCTCGCGGGGGTCACCGACTACGCCATCGTCCGCCTCGACCACGCCGGTCGCATCGAGGAATGGAACGCCAGCATCGGGCGGATCACCGGGTTCGACGAGCACGCCGTCGTCGGCAAGCCGTTCTCGATCTTCTACCCCGATGGCGCGACCACCGCCGACCGCGTTCGCGATCGTCTGCACGAAGCCGAGCAGCGGGGATGGAGTCTCGACGACGGCTGGCGGATCAAGGCGGACGGTACCCGCTTCTGGGGCAGCGCGTTGATCTCGCCGCTTCGCGAGCGCTTCGTGCGGGACGACACGAACGGCACTGCGCACGCAGGCGATCCTGGCGAGCAGGCGTTCTGCCTCGTGATCCGGGACATCACCGATCGGCGCGAGGCGGACGAGGTCGAGCGCCGGTCGATCGCATGCGACGTGCTGACGGGCATCACCAACCGGCGCGCGTTCTTCGAGGCAGCGGAACTGGAGCTGGTCCGGTCCCGCTGGTCCCCGCGGCCGGTGTCGGTCATCCGCCTGCACGCCGATCGCTTCATCGACGTCGTGGACTCGCGTGGCCGACGCGCAGGTGACGCGGTCCTGCTGCACATCGCCGCGGCCATGATCGCCGTGTTCCGCGAGGTCGACGTCATCGCACGGCTCGGTCGCGAGGAGTTCGCGGTGCTGTTGCCTTCCACCGACGCGGACGGCGCGATCGCTGTCGCGGAGCGGTTGCGACTGATGGTGGAATGCACCCCGCTCGAGATCGAAGGCGTGCCCGTCCACTGCTCGGTCAGCGGAGGCATCGCGGTGGGGCCGGAGCGCGATTCCGCGTCGCTCGACGAACTGATGGCGCGGGCCGACGAAGCGCTCGACGAGGCCAAGGCGGCCGGGCGCAATCGCATCGAGTGCTGGTCCGCCGACCTGCACTCCCTCCTCGCCTGACCCAGACCCCTCATCGGCATGGCCTTCAACGAAGCGGTGGCGGGTGTCGACGCGAAGGCGGACGCGCCGGCGGGAGACGGACCCCCGGGAGGCCGCCCGATCGATCGTATCCCGGGCGACAGTTCGTACCTGTGCGAGCGCGAGCCGATCCATCTTCCCGGTGCCATCCAGCCGCATGGCGCGCTGCTCGCCGTTCTCGAAGGCTCGCGAGCGATCACGCACGCGAGCGCCAACCTCTTCGAGATCCTGGGTCACCACGCAATCGACCTGCTCGGCAAACCGCTCGACACCGCGATCGACGAGAAAGCCTGCGTCGCGCTGTTGCGGCCCGTGTCGTCCGAGCAGCGCCTGGCCCGCGCCCACGTGGTGACCGGACCGACGGGTAAAAAGGTGTACCTGCACGCACATCGCACCGGGCCCTACATCTGCATCGACATCGAACCGATGCGACCCGACGGCGATCGCACCCTGCCGACCCTCGGTGCGCAGTCGCTGATGGACTCGTTTCAGCATGCCAGCGACTGCGCGACGCTGTGCGAGCTGGCGGTCCGCGGACTCAAGGACGTCACCGGCTACGACCGCGTGATGGCCTATCGCTTCAGCGAGAAGGGTCATGGCGAAGTGATCGCGGAGGCGCTCGAACCGCACCTCGCGCCGTATCTCGGCCTGCGCTATCCCGCGTCCGACATCCCGGCCCAGGCCCGACGCCAGTACGTCAGGCAACGCGTCGGCGCGATCGCCGATTCGAGCTACGAACCCGTTCCGCTGCTGGTCGACCCGTCGCTTCGCCAGGTCGTGCCGATCGACCTGACCCACAGCGGGCTGCGCAGCGTCTCGCCGGTCCACTGCGAATACATGCGCAACATGCAGACCGCCGCGAGCCTGACGATCGGCCTCGCGCAGGAGGGCAGGCTATGGGGCATGCTGGTGTGTCACCACGAACGTCCGCGGATCGCGGGGCCCGAGGTCAGGGCGGCGGCCGGCATGATCGGCGAGGTCGTGTCGGCGCTGCTCGCCAACCGCGAGGCGGCGGAGTTGCGGGCGCAGCGTTCGAGTCGGAAGGCCATCCTCGCCGAACTGACCCGTCACCTCTCCTCGGCGTTGCCGCTGCCGGACGCCTTCGCGGCCGCGGAGACCGCACTGCTCGGCCTCGTCGACGCGACCGGGGCCGTCATCGAGATCGGAGGGACCCGGTTCTGCGTGGGACGGACCCCGCCGCTCCCCGCGACCGAGATCGCGCTCGAGGGCTTGCGGATCATCGCGGCCAGCAACCTCGTCGCGATCGATGAAGTGGCGCTCCGCTTCCCGGAACTGGAAGCGTGCCGGGCCGAAGGCAGCGGTGCGCGGTTCTTGCCGCTCGAGCCCGGGGGCGACGATGCGATCCTCTGGTTCCGACCGGAGCTGTCGCGCACCGTGCTGTGGGGCGGCGACCCGACCCGGCACGTGACCGTCGATCCGGCGAGCGGTCGCCTGTCGCCGCGCACCTCGTTCGCTTCCTGGCAACAGGCGCTGGGCGGCCATTCGAGCCCGTGGTCGCAGGCCGATTGCGCGATGGCCCTCGAGTTGCGCGACACGATCCGCGCCGAAGTGGCGCGGAGGACGCGCGCCGCGTTGCGCGAGAGCGAGGAACGCTTCCAGCTGCTTGCCGAACATTCGGGCGTCGTCGTCACGTTGAACGACATGGAGGGCGTCCGTCGCTACGTCTCGCCGGCGGCCAGACAGTTGCTCGGCTGGCATCCGGCCGACCTGGTGGGCCGCAATGCCCTCGACTTCATCCACCCCGACGACGCCCCGTTGATCATCGCCACGCGTGCCGCGCTGTTGACCGGCGACGTGCAACCCGCCTGTTATCGATTTCGTCGACCCGACGGAACCTGGGTCTGGGTCGAAGGCCACGGACGCCTGCGCCATGTCGACGAGGATGGCGCCCCGACCGAGTACGTCGTCGTGCTGCGCGATGCGACCGAACGCAAGGCGGTCGAGGCCCGTTTGACCGATGCCCTGGGACGCCTCGAACGCGTGGCGTCGATCGACGGGCTCACCGGCATCGCGAACCGCCGGCATTTCGACGAAGTGGTCGACCGGGAGTGGCGTCGATGCGGACGCGAGCGGCTGCCGCTGTCGCTGCTGCTGCTCGACGCGGACCACTTCAAGCGCTTCAACGACTGCTACGGCCACCTCGCCGGAGACGCGTGCCTGCAGGCGATCGCAGGGCAGATCGAATCGATGGCGCAACGGCCGGGCGATCTCGCGGCACGCTACGGTGGCGAGGAATTCCTGCTGCTGCTGCCCAATACCGGGGTCGAAGGCGCCACGCGCGTTGCAGAGCGCGTTCGTGCACTGATCGAAGGCCTCGGCGTCCCCCATGAAGCGAACGACGACGGCAAGGTCGTCACCGTGAGCGTCGGCGTCGCGACCGCCTGGCCGGGCGAGGCCGATACGACGTCGCACGACATCGGGATGCTGCTCGCACGGACCGACGCCGCGCTGTACCGCGCCAAGTCCGAAGGGCGCAACCGGTTCGTGGTCTCGCCGGTCGACGAGAGCGTCGATGGCGACCAAGCGGGGACGCCGGCACGCGGCGACGCGAGTCGAGCGGACGCCGCACCGAGCGAAACCTCCCATGCGCGGGACATCGCTGCAACCCACGAAGCGCTGGTGCAGTTCCTGTATCGCGCGCCGATCGGCCTCGTGCAGACCACGCTCGACGGCACCATCGAGATGATCAATCCGATGTCGGCGAGCCTGTTGATGCCGATCTCGCAGGACGGCGACCTCGACAACCTCTTCGTCGCGCTCGAAGCCGTCGCCCCGGACCTGCGCGAGCGCGTCCAGCACTTCGAAGCGGAGAACGGAACGGTCTGCGAGGGCGTCCGCATTCCGTTGCCGGTCGGCGCGACCCTCGGCACGGCGACGCAGATCCTGTCGATCAGCCTGTCGAAGCTCGACGCGACGCGCCTGATGGCGATGGTGGGCGACGTGACGGTCGAAGTGCAGCGCGAACAGTCGGGGCTCGCGCTCAGCCTCGACGCCGCGGCCCGCACCGACAACCTCACGCAACTGCCGAATCGCACCGTCGTCTGCGACCTGATCGAGGCGGCGATCGCCCGCAGGCACACCGACCCGTGTCGCGACTTCGCCGTGCTGTTCATGAATTGCGACCGCTTCAAGCAGATCAACGACACGCTCGGCTATGCCGCGGGCGACGCGGTGCTCGGCCTGATGGCGGACCGCCTCCAGTCCACGCTGCGGCAGCTGAACCGCGGTGACGCCGCGATGGTGGGTCGCCTCGGTGGCGATGAGTTCGCCGTGCTGCTCGACGACCTGTGCTCGCCCGAAGAGATGCACTCGATCGCGAAGCGCCTGCTGCACGTGCTCAGTCAGCCCTATCACGTGCAGAGCCGCCAGCTCCACTTCAGCGTCAGCATGGGGGTGGTGCTCGGTGCGCAAGCCACTGCCGACGCCCCCACCGTGCTGCAGGACTCGAGCATCGCGATGGTCGAGGCCAAGCGCGCAGGCGGTGCCCGTTACGTGCTCTTCGAGGCGGCGATGCACGAACGCGCGTTGCATCGCGGCCGCATCGAGAGCGAATTGCGTCGCGCCCTGCTCGAACAGCAGTTGTTCGTCGTCTACCAGCCGGTCGTCGGCTTGCAGACGGCAACCCCTGCGTCCAGCTTGCCGGCCCGTTCTGCGGGCGTCGAAGCGCTGGTGCGCTGGCGCCATCCGACGCGGGGCGTCGTCCCGCCGACCGAATTCATCGGCGTCGCGGAAGAGAGCGGCCTGATCGGGGCGGTCGGCGAATTCGTCCTCGCCACCGCATGTCGGCAGTTCGTCGAATGGCAGTCGACGCTCGGCGCCTTCGCACCGGGGCTCCTGGCCGTCAACCTGTCGCGCGGGCAGCTGATCGAAGGCGGCTTCGTCGAGTTCGTCGCGCAGGTGCTGCGAACCACC
Organism: uncultured Burkholderiaceae bacterium; assembly: GCA_964246005.1. Taxonomy (GTDB): domain Bacteria; phylum Pseudomonadota; class Gammaproteobacteria; order Burkholderiales; family Burkholderiaceae_D; genus CAHJXF01. The sequence goes on from CAXTPX010000033.1 coordinate 6,657, forward strand.
GGCATGCCGCCCGGACAGTTGCAACTCGAAGTCACGGAAAGCCTTGCCGCACAGGACGAATCGATCCGCGCACGGCTGCACGAACTCAAGGCGCTCGGGTTGACGCTCGCGCTCGACGACTTCGGCACCGGCTATTCGTCGCTGGCGAGCCTGCACGAGCTGCCGGTCGACACCGTCAAGATCGACCGTTCGTTCGTCAGCGAAGCCACGACCAGCACCTATCACCGCGTGCTGATCGAGGCGACCATCCGCGTCGCGAGCAGCCTCGACATGGCGACGGTGGCCGAAGGGATCGAGACCGACGAGCAGGCTGCGTTGTTGCGCGAGCTGCGTTGCGGGAAGGGCCAGGGCTATTTGTTCAGCAAGCCGCTGGCCGCAGACGATCTGGCGGACTGGCTGCGGAAGGCGCCGGACGACACGGGCCCGGTCGCCGCCAGCCGTCCGATGTCCCCCTCGACCTGACGGGTCGGGCGCGCCGGCTCGCTTGTCAGTCGCGCCCATCCTCGGCCACAATGCGCGCCGCGGTGCCGGGGCGCCGCGCGGTACCGCCTCACTTCCAGGATCAGCGATGCAAGGTGTCTTGTTCGGACTCTTTTCGGATCTCGAAACCGCCGAGAAGGCACTGTCGTCGTTGCTGGCGGGCGGCATCTCGTCCGAGGCCGCGATCCTTCATCACCAGGATGTGCCGATCTCGGGCGCCCGCGAGGAACGGCCGGGCGCGCCACGGCCCGCCGACAGCAAGGGCGTGTTCTCGGGTCTGTTCGGCTCGCTCTTCAACAGCAGCGGCGAGTTGGACACGTCCGCCCAGGTCGATTCGACCCGGCAGGCGCTTCATCGCGGTCAGTACGCGGTGTCGGTGAGCACGAACGATGCGGGGCAGATGTCGATGGCCGAGAAGATCTTCACCGACGCCGGCGCCGTGCTGCAACTGCATCCCGGCGCCGGCGCCTGAGGGCGCCGAAGTCCCTCGTCGATTCACGCGCGCTTGCTTCGGCGCATCAGCAGCAGCAACGGCAGCACGACCAGCGTCGCGATCATCATCATGCGGAAGTCGTTCAGGTAGGCGATGAAGCTGGCCTGCCGTGTCACTTCGTCGTTGAGCGCGCTCATCCCGGTCATGCTGCGCAGGTCGTAGATCGACGGCAGCCCGGCGACGACGGCCGGATTGGCGATGTTGACGTTCTCCACCAGCTGCGTGTGGAACAGGGCGGTGTTGCGTGTCGTGAGCGTCTCCATCACGGAGATGCCGATGCTGCTGCCGATGTTGCGGAAGAGGCTGAAGATCGCGGTGCCGTCGGGCCGCAGCCGGGAGTCGAGCGTCGAGAACGCGACCGTCGTCAGCGGCACCGACACGAAGCCCAGTCCCATGCCCTGGATGAAGCCCGACACGACGATGCCGGACTCGCCCATGCCGAACTCGAACCCCGACATCTGCCACAACGACAACGCGGTCAGGCCGAAGCCGAACCCGATCATCGCGCGGGGGTCGACCCTGCCGACCAGGCGGCCGGCGACCAGCATCGTCGCCATCGTGCCGAGTCCGCTCGGCGCGGTCACGAGCCCGATGGTCACCGCGGGATAGCCCATCAGTGTCTGCAGCATCGGCGGCAGCAATGCCCGCGTCGCGTAGAGCAACAGACCGACCATGAAATAGAGGCCGATGCCGATCGTGAAGTTGCGATCCTTCAACAGGTTCCGGTTGAAGAACGAGACGGGACCCGCGGTCACGGTCAGCGCGACGAAGAACACGAACGCGATGGCCGCACCGACCGCCTCGACGGCGATCTCCGTCGACCCGAACCAGTCGAGCAACTCGCCACGGTCGAGAAACATCTGGAACAGACCGATCGCGAGGCTGAGCGTGATGAAGCCGTAGACGTCGAACTTCGCGTGTTGCGCGGTGGCGGTCTCGTGGATGTAGGTCCTGATGCCGTAGTACGACAGCAGGCCGACCGGCAGGTTGATGAAGAATACCCAGCGCCAGCTCAGGTTGTCGGTCAGCCAGCCGCCCAGCGTCGGCCCGAGAACCGGTCCGATCATCACGCCCATGCCCCAGATGGCCATGGCCTGTCCGCGTTTCTCCGGCGCGCTGGTGTCGATCATCACGGCCTGCGACAGCGGCACCAGCGCAGCGCCGAAGAGGCCCTGCAACAGACGCGCGAGGACGATCTGCACGAGCGACTCGGACAGCCCGCACAACGCGGACGCCGCGGTGAACCCGACGACCGAGATCAGGAAGACACGCTTGCGTCCGAAGCGCGTGCTGAGCCATCCGGTCAACGGGGTCGCGATCGCCGCAGCCACGATGTACGACGTCAGCACCCACGAGATCTGGTCCTGCGACGCCGACAGGCTGCCCGCCATGTGGGGCAAGGCCACGTTGGCGATCGTGCTGTCGAGCGTCTGCATGATCGTCGCGAGCATGATCGCGACGACGATGAACGCATGATGCCTGCGCTCGTCGCGCGTCGCCACGGCGGGCGCGGTCGACGGGACGGCTCCGGCGGCTGACGGTTCCGGGTCCATGCGTCTCAGCGACCCGAAAGATTGTCGCGCATGCGTTGCAACGCGAGTCCGACGGCCGCGACCTCTTCACGACCGAGGTCGCGCGTCGTCGCCTTGCGGACGGCGACCACGGCCTCTTCGATCGCCGCCAGTTGCGGCGCGGCGGCCGCGGTCAGGTAGAGCTGGAACGCGCGGCGATCGGCCGGATCGACGCGGCGCTCGACCAGTCCCTCGTCGGCGAGCTGGTCGACCAGGCGGGCGAGCGTCATCGGCTGCACCTCGAGCAGGTCGGCGAGCTCGACCTGGCGGACCCCTTCGTTGCGCGACACGTAGACGAGTGCCCGCGCCTGCGCCAACGTCAGCGAGCTGCCCTCGATCTGTCGCTCAAACGCGCGCCGCATCAGGCGCGCCACGTCCGACACCAGGAACCCGAGACTGTCGCGTCCACTCTTCATTCCGCTCGATCAGTAAGCTTTGCTTATTATATAGCAAGCTTACGATCGACTTCGGTGGACTAGGTCACGCGATCGGCGACGTACGCGACGGTCTCGTAGGGAAACGAGACGGTCGAACGTCCTGCGAGCGAAGGTTCGTCCGCGATCAGGCGTCGCAGGCGCTCCGCGACCTGCGCGCGCTCCGCCTCGGGCAGCGCGGCGATGAAGCTGACCGACAGGAAGCGGTCGACGATCACCTGCTCGGGCGTACCGACGTGCGCGTGCGGGAAGCGGCACGACGTCAACGGCCCGAATCCCGCTGCCGGGAAGACGCGGCGCCAGTCACCCTTGTGATAGCGCGGCACGTCGCCTTCGTACGGCGCGACGAGGTCGGTCAGGCGCCGGACCCATGGCACCGACTCGTCGCGGACGTTCCAGATCATCGCGAGTGCCCCATTCGGTCGCAGCACCCGTGCGATCTCGTCCATCGACGCCGCGTCGGCGAACCAGTGGAAGGCCTGCGCAGAGACCACCGCATCGACCGACGCGTCGTCGAGCGGCATGCGGTCCGCGGTGCCCGGTCGGGTGGCGACGTGCGGGTGATCGGCCGCGAGCCGTTCGCGCATCTCGGCGACCGGTTCGATCGCGACGATCGACGCGCCGGTGGTCATGAGGCGCGGCACGAACTTGCCGGTCCCGGCGCCGAGATCGACCACGGTCTTGCCCGGACCGAGCCGCACCGCTTCGCGCAGCCAGCCGTCCAGTTGCGGCGGATAGTCGGGCCGGCCCCGCGCGTAGCCCCCGGCATTGGCTGCGAAGCCGCCCGCGGCGGCCTCGTGGATCGAACCGGTCTCAGGAAGCACGGGACGAGGCTCCGCAGGTCGCGCGGTGGCTGTGCGGGATGAGCTGCCGCATTCAGGCGTCGAGCACCATGCGAACGGTGCGCGCGAGTTCTTCGAGCCGATAGGGTTTGCTGAGGACCTCGAAGTCGCTGCCCTCGCCCGCAGCGATGCCCTTGACGTCGCCGGCGTACCCGGTCGTCAACAGCACCTTGAGGCCCGGCTGCGCCTCGCGAAGCTTCTTCGCCAGCATGTAGCCGTTCATGCCGCCCGGCATGATCACGTCGCTGAACAGTAATGCGGGCCTGCGTCGCGGACCGAGCGAGCCCATCATGCGGACGGCGTCGTTGCCGCTGCCCGCCGCGATGACGTCGTACCCCAGTTCGCGCAGCAGTCGATTCGCCACACCGAGCACTTCCGGCCGATCGTCGACGACCAGGATGGTTTCGTCACCGCCATGGACGAGTGCGCGTCGGGCCTCGACCAGCGGCTGCCCGTCGCTGCCGGACTCCGCCGGGAAGTAGAGCCGAATCGTGGTGCCGCAGCCGACTTCCGAATAGACCTGCACGCCTCCGCCCGATTGCTTCGCGAAGCCGTGCACCATCGACAGACCGAGCCCGGTGCCCTTGCCCTCGTCCTTCGTCGTGAAGAACGGCTCCATCA
>CAXTPX010000034.1:0-11093 GCA_964246005.1 uncultured Burkholderiaceae bacterium
CGCAAGAAAGCGCCGCTGCAGCCCACCGATCCGATCGACCGCATCGGCGACCTGCACCGTGACCGCAGGCAACCGGGCTCGCAAGGCCTCGACCTTCAGCGGCAGATCGCGACGCAGATGCGAGCCGACGCCGAAGAAGATCGGCACGATCGTCATGCGGGTGCAACCCTCGGCGACGAGTTCGTCGGCCACCGCGTCGAGATCGGGCGCCATGATCTCGAGATACGCGAGCCGCACCGACATGTCGCCGCGTTGCGTCGCGACCTGCGTCTTCAACCGCTCGAACGGCTCGGCCCAGCGCGCATCGCGCGCACCGTGTCCGAACAGGATCAGGCCGGTCTTGATGTCGTCGGGCGTCATCGTCGTTCGACCCAGCGCAATGCGACCAGCGCCGCTGCGAGGACCACCACGCTCGGCATCGCGGCCGAGACGATCGGTGGCCACGTGTTGAGCAGCCCGACGTGCGAGAAGAGGTTGTTGAGCAAGTAGAAGCCGATGCCGAGCATGATGCCCGCGAAGATCTTGAAGCTGATGCCGCCCGACCGGAAGTGCAGATACGCGAACGGGAGGGCCAGCGCCATCATGACGAGGACCGCGAACGGATAAAAGATCTTTTTCCAGAACGCGATCTGATAGCGCTCCGAGGTCTGCTTGTTCTCTTCGAGATGGCGGATGTACGTGTCGAGGTTCCTTGCGGCCATGCGCTCGGGCGTGACCGTCAGCACCGAGAGCAGCTGCGGGTTGATATCGGACTTCCAGAGGCGCTCCGGCAAGCGCACCACATCGACTTCGTCGGGTGCATCGCTGCCGCGCAGGTTGACGAAGCGCGTCTCGGTGACGTTGGTCAGGCGCCATGCATCGGGCGACACGAACTTGCCGGCGTCGGCGAACGTGATGGTCTGGATGCGCAGCGCCGAATCGAACTCGTAGACCTTGACGTTGCGCAAGCGGTTGCCGGGCTCGACCGCCCCGATATTGACGAAGCGGACCAGCTGCGTACCGTTGTCCGCGCGTGCGTTGTCCTTGACCCACAGGCCGCTGCGAAACCCGCGCGCGACCGGGCCGGCATTGGCCTTCAGCGCGAGCTTCTGCGTCAGCGTCTCGACCCGCGGCGTGACCAGTTCGCCGAGGATCAGCGTCAGTCCGACCAGGAGCAGTCCCGGCACCATCACCAGTCGCACCGCGCCGCCGGTGGACAAGCCGGCCACGCGGAGAATCGTGAATTCCGAATGCGACGCCAGTTGCGACAGCGCGTAGATCGCGCCGATCAGTGCGGCGATCGGCAGCAGCTCGTAGGCGCGCGCCGGCACCTGCAACAGCACGAACAACGCGGCCTGCTCGATCCGGTAGCCGTTCTTGCCGACATCGTTGACCTCGTTGATGAAGTCGAACGACGTGTACAGGACGAGCAACGCGAGCAGCACCAGCGCCACCGCGAGCAGGATCTCGCGCGCCAGATAGCGCTGGACGATGCTGATCCTGAACATCACGCAGCCTGACCGGTCGGCGACTTCCGTGAAACCCGTTGCGCGCGCGCCGCACGCAAGCGGCCGCGCAACGTCTGCGGCACCCGGTTGCGCCACGTCAGCATCGCGATCGCCAGGACGATCACGATGGCGTGCACCAGCCACCAGCTGACACTGAAGCCGATGCGCCCTCGGCTGGTCCAGCTCTGCACGACGTTCATCGCGTTGTTGTAGACGAAGTACACGAGCAACGCGACGATCAGGTTGGCCGAGCGACCCGCACGCGCATTGACGAACGACAACGGGATCGCGAGTACCGCCAGCGCGACCACCGACAACATCAGTCCGATGCGCCACACGAGCTCGCCCTTCGCCCGCGGCGACGGGTCGGCGATCAGGTCGACCGTCGGCCGGATCTTCGCCGAGTCGTCGTTCGAGAAGTCGGGCGACTTGCTCTCGATGCGAACGCCGTAGCGCTCGAACTCCATGACCTTGTAGTCGGGTTTGCCGGGCGTGCCTTCGTAGCGACGGCCGTTGTTCATCACGAGGAACTCGTCGCCGTTCGGCTGTCGCTCGACGGTGCCGGTCTTCGAGACGATGACGCTGACCTTGCCGTCGCGGATCGTGTTGACGAGCACGTTCTGCACCGATGCGGTGTCCGGGTCGAAGCCTTCGACGAAGAACACCTTCGAGCCGTCGGCCGATTCACGGAACTGTCCCGGCGCGACGCGGGCGACCTCGGTGCGCTGCTCGAAGCGGGCCTTGAATTCGCTCGCCTGTCGATTGGCCCACGGCGCGACGAAGAGGCTCGTCAGGCCGACCACGATCGCCACCGGGATCACGAAGCGCAGCACCGGCCGCAACCAGCGATCGAGGCCGAGCCCCGACGACTGCCAGACCACCATCTCGGAGTCGCGGTAGCTGCGCGTCATCGCGAGCAGGATCGTCACGAACACCGTCAACTGCAACAGCACCGGCAGGTTGTTCAGCGACGCGAACATGATCAGCGCGAGCACCGCGCCGTTGTCGACCTGCCCCGCCGCCGCCTGCCCGAGGACGCGCACCAGCGCGATCGTCAGGACGATCGTCAACAGCGCGATGAAGATCGCGCTGGACGTGTTGACGAGTTCGCGCACGAGCGCGCGTTCGAAGATCATCGAGGAGGTGAAGAGGGAAGCCGCTGCAGCACGATCACGCGCACGTCTCGCAATCGGGGGACGCCATCGAGCGGGAGCGAAGGCGTGTCGTCCGGATGGGCGCTTTGACTAAAGAAGTCGGCAACCAGATAATCGCGCGCTCTGCAGTGACCCGCCTGGCGTGCGCTTCGTCGTCACCGGCGAGCTCCTGCGGACCCCGAACACACGAGGAAGAAGCGCATGGAATTTAGCACGAAAGCCGGTACGCCGGACCGCATCAAGAGCGGCTGCGTCGTGGTCGGCGTCTACGCCGATCTGAAGCTCACACCGGCAGCCACGTTGATCGATCTGGCTTCCAGCGGCGCGCTGTCGCACGCCGCCGGCCGCAACGATCTTCCCACCAAGCGTGGCAACGTCCTGATGATGACCGGCCTCACCGGCCTCGCCGCCGAGCGCGTCCTCGTCGTGGGTCTCGGCAAGCGCGACGAACTGAAGGCGAAGGGCTTCGCCGAGGCGGTACGCGCTGCGGTCAAGGCGCTCAATGCCAGCGGCGCCGGCAATGCGCTCTTCACGCTCGCCGACGTTTCGATACCGGCGATGAGCGTCGCCGACCACATCCGCGCCATCATCGTCGCCGCTCGCGACGCGGTCTTTCGCAGCGACGAACTCAAGAGCAAGCGCGACGACGAAGGGTCGCTCACGAAGATCGTGTTTCCGGTCGAGAAGGCCGAGTCCGCATCGGTCGACAAGGCCGTGGCCCTCGGGGTCGCGCTGGCCAACGGCTGCGACCTCACGAAGCGCCTCGGCAACCTGCCGCCCAATATCTGCACGCCGACCTATCTCGCCGACACCGCGAAAGAGATCGCGAAGGAGTTCGACCTGAAGGTCGAGGTCCTCGAGCGGAAGCAGATGGAGCAGTTGAAGATGGGTTCGCTGTTGTCCGTCTCGCAGTCGTCGGCGCAACCGCCGAAGCTGATCGTGCTGACCTACTCGGGCGGCAAGGGGAAGGACGCGCCGGTCGTGCTGGTCGGCAAGGGCATCACGTTCGACACCGGCGGCATCTCGCTCAAGCCCGGCGATTCGATGGACGAGATGAAGTACGACATGTGCGGCGCGGGCTCGGTCCTCGGCACGATCCGCGCGGTGGCCGAGATGGGTCTCCGGATCAACGTCGTGGGCGTGATCCCGGCGAGCGAGAACATGCCGGGCGGCGATGCGACGCGACCGGGCGACGTCGTCACCAGCATGTCGGGCCAGACGATCGAGATCCTCAACACCGATGCCGAAGGCCGTCTCGTGCTGTGCGATGCCCTCACCTATTCCGAGCGCTTCAAGCCGGCGGCCGTGATCGACATCGCGACGCTGACCGGGGCTTGCGTGATCGCGCTCGGCCACGTCAACTCGGGTCTCTTCTCGCCCGACGACGAGCTCGCCGCCGAGCTGCTCGCGGCCTCGCGCACGTCGGGCGATGCGGCCTGGCGGATGCCGGTGCAGGAGGACTACCAGGAACTGCTGAAGTCCAACTTCGCCGACATGGCCAACATCGGCGGCCGTCCGGGCGGCAGCATCACGGCCGCCTGCTTCCTGTCGCGCTACACGAAGAACTTCCGCTGGGCGCACCTCGACATCGCCGGCACCGCGTGGAAGAGCGGGCCGAACAAGGGCGCGACCGGGCGACCGGTGCCGCTCCTGACCGCCTTCCTCGAAGCGCGCGCCGCTTGAGCGAACGACGATGACCGGCCGCGCCGCATGACGAAGATCGACTTCCATGTGAACGCGCCGACCAAGCTCGCGTATGCGTGCCGACTGGCGCGCAAGGGCTACGGGTCGGGGCATCACATGGTGTTCCATGCGAGCGATGCGGTGCTCACCGAGTTCGATCGGCTCCTGTGGACCTTCTCGGCGCTGGACTTCGTCCCGCATTGCAGGGCTCGCGATCCGCTCGCCGCCGTGACGCCGATCGTGCTCGCGGGTCCCGACGACGCCGACGCATGCCTTCGTCATGACGTGATCGTCAACCTCGACCGGGCGCAGCCAGCGTACTTCGAACGCTTCGAGCGCATGGTCGAAGTGGTCGCGAGCGAGGACGAGGATCTGGAGGCCGGCCGTCGCCGCTGGAAGTTCTATAAGGACCGCGGCTACCTGCTCAGCCGTCACGATCTGGCGGCGCCCGATCGATGATCGACGACGACGACATTCCGGTCCTGACGCAGATCCTGCGCACCGGCGACCGCCGCCCGGTGCTGGCCGAGTTGCCTTCCCCTACACCGGCTGGACCGCACGTCTCGCCAGAGTTCGACGTCCGGTCGCTCGACACGACGTCGATGGGCGATCCCCTCGTCATCGGCAACGAGCCCCACGCGGTGGTCATCGACGAGACGCCGACGGAGATCGACGACGAGTGGCAACGGCCGGTGGCGACAGCGGCTGCCGAGCCGACCGACGCGCCCGAGCGTCGTGTCAACCCGTTCCTGTCCGACGAACCACGCGAACGCCGCCAGCACGACGACGTTTCGCTGGAGCGGCTCGCGTCCATCACGTCGAGCGTGCGCGATTCGGTCCTCGTCGCACTGCAGACGCGCATCGACACCGAGCTCGACGCGCGCATCGCGCAGGCGATGCATCGCGAGGTCGAGACCGCCATCGCGCAACTGCAGGACAAGCTGCGCGACGGTCTGACCGAAGCGTTGCGCGATGTCGTGGCCCGCGCGGTGGACGACGAGATGAGCCGTTTCGTCGCCGCGGAGCGCGACACCCCCGCACGCCTCGATCCGCGCAAGCCGCCGGACCGCGTCGACGCCTGAAGGCGGCGGCGTAACACATCGCGCCTGTCGACCGTTCGGTCATGCCGAACAAGGGTGTCGTCGACGCTGCGCTCACGATAGATTCGTCGTTCGCCCGCCCCGATCGACAACGAACCGCGCCTGCCCGATGAACGAGTCCGTCCCCGCCCGTTGCGCCTGGGCCAATCCGGCCAACCCGCTGTACCTCCGCTATCACGACGACGAATGGGGCGTGCCGTGCAGCGACGAGACGCGCCTCTTCGAGATGATCAACCTAGAGGGGGCGCAGGCCGGCCTGTCCTGGTCGACCATCCTCGCGAAGCGCGAGAACTACCGTGCGGCGTTCGACGGCTGGGACGCCGGGAAGATCGCGCGCTATGGCGATGCGGACTTCGCGCGCCTGATGAACGACGCCGGCATCGTGCGCAACCGCCTGAAGATCGGATCGGCCATCAACAACGCGCGTGCGGTGCTGCCGTTGATCGACGAGTTCGGCGGCCTCGCGCCCTATCTATGGAGCTGGGTCGGCGGTGAGCCGATCGTCCACGATCGCCCGCACGACGCGCCAGTGCCTTCGCGCACCGGGTTGTCGGACGCGTTGTCGAAGGACCTCGCCGCCCGCGGCTTCCGCTTCGTGGGGTCGACCATCGTCTACGCCTACATGCAGGCGATCGGGATGGTCGACGATCATGCGGCGGGATGCTTCAAGCATGCGAAGCGCCGTCGACGGTAGTCGGCTACATCCTCGCCGCTCGCTCGCCACTGCCGCGCGCCACCGCATGCACGATCGACGCGCGTCTCCCCGCGCGCCTCCCTTTCGAGTCAACTCTCCGGCTTGCCCGTTGCAGCGCCGCCCGCCGGTAACAGCACATCGTTGATCGACTGAACCTTCTTGCCGAGCAAGCCGCTTTCGTCGGGCGCCAGTTGCTGCGGCACCTTGATGTAGAGCGTCAGCGTGTAGCGCTTACCGGCCGCGCGCGCAGCGGCCGCTGCAGCGCTCGCGATCCGTTCCTGTCCACTGGCAATGCTGCCGTCCGGGTTGAAGCGCGCCTGTTTGATCGCCGACGTCAGTGCCGCTGTTTCCTTCGGGAAGAGGTTGATGGGGGATACGACGGTCTGCAGCGGGGCGCCCGCTGGTTGCGTGCGATTCGGCGTGGCTGCAACCGGCAAGAGCTTTATGGCCAAGCGCCCGCCACCAATTGCCGAAGCGATCGAGTCACCTCGAAGCGGAGCCATGGCGCCATCGACGCCATCCGGTCCGGTCTCTCCCCAGTTGGGCGACACGCAATCAGGTACCGACGTTTTCGGACAAAGTGTGACGGTGCGTCCGCCAGAAGCGGCAGAGGCAGAGAACGACGGCGCGCTCGAAACGATGATGAGAAGCACCAGCAATAAACGATTCATTGAAACTCCTTAAAGCTTGATCTGACTTTTCAAGCGCTCGGTTTCTGGGGCGGGTTGCGTGCCGATCAATACCGATAATATCTGACGGCATTGTCGATAAACGAGCATTGCCTCGGTATGCGCACCGCTATTGATATGGATTTGCATCAGTAATCGGTAAAGGTTCTCGGCCAACGGCTCCCTTGCAATGGCTGCTTCGATGAGGCTTCGCGCCCGCGCAGAGTCGCCCGTCCGCTCCCAATAGGCGATGAGTGCACGTAGCGCACGAACGAATGTGGTTCGGTAGCGCTCCCGCACTCCCTCGCGCCACGCACTCGATTCCTCATGTTCGAGAGGTAGTTCCTGAAACATCGCGAGTAGCCGTTCACCGAGTTGCGTAACGCGATCCGGCGGGTGCCGCCCGGCATTTACCCCCTCGGCATCGGTGCTGGCCTCGATGAACTCCTTCGCGTCCGACGAAACCCTCTTGTGATCGAGAGCGACTCTGCCTTCCTTGACGATGACGAGCGACTCGTCGTTCAGCAGTTTTCGGAGCCGCGCCACGGTGACTTCAAGACTTTTCCTCGCAGCGACTTCATCACCGGCGGGCCAGAGCGCACCGGCCACTGTCGCCGCGTCAGCGATGAGATCCCTGTTGCAGGCGAGATATTTCAAGAGTTCGAGCGGCTTCTGTTGGGCCTTTCCAGCGAAGGCCAGAGGCTCGCCGGCAACAACGACCCTGAACGGCCGAAGCACCTCGACTCGAAGAGGCCACGGCCAGTTATTCGGTGCGTTTCTCGGGGCTGACAGGTTTCGCAAGTGAATGCTCTGGGCCAGGAACGCGACCTCGATGCCCGCGCGCAAGCCTTCGGCGGCGATTTGGGCGGCCACTTCGGGAAGGTTCACGACGAAGCTCATGAGATTCAGTGCTCGGGCCGCTTGCAGGTGTTCCTTGAGCAACGCCAGAGCCCTCTCGCGATCGGTGTCGAAGAGCGCATGCGCTTCGAGGAGCCCGCTCACAATTCTGATGCGACGTCCGTCCGCCACCGATGAGGCGTCGACGACTCGCGCTGCCAGTTGAAGGCTTTCATCGACTGCCCCGGTTGCGTAGAGCAACTGGATTCGGTCTTGATCGAGGATGACCCTGACGGATTGCGGAAAGCCGGCATCGAAGATCAGTCGCTCCGCCTGCTCGATTTGCGTCAAGGCCAGGTCGGGCCGCCCCGAGAGCGCCGCGACCCGGGCCCGCAAGTGCAATAGCCAGCCACGTCTCTTTCCCAGCCGCTCGGGTCCCAGTGCCTCGAGCGTCTCGATGTGGCGCTGCGCACTCCTGATGTCGCCCAAGCCGAGTTCGAGACGCGCCAGTCCGATCAACGCGCCGATCCTCGGCTGCAGCAAGGCGTTCTCGTCGGCAACGACGATCACACCATCGAAATAGGTCCTTGCCTTCGCCGTGGCACCCACCTTCGTGAAATGGAATGCGTTTTCGATGGCCCAACTGGCCCGGATGTGCGGCGCCGACCGTGCGAACGACGGAAGTCCCTCGACGCGCACGATCGCCACTTCAACGTCCTGCAGACGGATGCCTCTGCACATCGCAGCTACGAGCAGTGATCCAGCGAGGATGGTCTCGTTTGCCGAGAGAATTTCGCCCGTCACGAAGTCCATCAAACGATCCTGCAGGTCCTCCTGCGATCGACCTTCCTGTTTTCGGCCACCGACGAGGAAGTCGTAGACGACTTCACCCGCGATGCGAAGGCCCCGCTCCGCTGGATCGTCGACACCGGCGAATTCCCACCCAGGCCGGCTCTCGAAGCGCTCGACCCACAGCGGCATCGCACCGACGTTTGCAATGGTTGCAAATACCACGAACAGCGCGAGCGCGATCGAGAGAGCGGTGCCGTTGTCGTCGTCGATGGCCGTGAAGCCGACGAACGCCTCGTCGCACGCGCGGAGCGCGGCCGTCGTGTCGTTGCCGATCGAGCCACGGGCGTACCAGATCGCGATGGACGGACTCGCACGGTCGGCATGCGGCTCGGCCAACTGCAACATCGTCAACAGATGCACGTCCCGCAAGGCCACGCCACCGTGCGACGCCACCACCTTCATCAGCGACGACGCACCGAGGCGGGCGGCGAGCTGCCACGCGAGGTCGAGTCGTTCGAGCGCGAGCAGGTGATCGACCAGCGCGTTGCCGAGAACCTCGTCCGGCTCCCCGACGAACCCGGGCTCGCGCAGCGCGTTGCGGAACAGGTCGTGGAGGCGCCAGCAACCTTTCGGCATGCGCGTCACGTTGAACGGCACGGCGTCGCTGGGCGGATGCCGGCGATCCGCCGCCAGCCGCTCGACGAACAACCCCCGCTCGGAGAGTCCCTGCAAGCGGGCACACGCAGCGGCCCATTCGGGTGCGATGTCCGCGAGCTCCATCGGCACCTGCGGCAACTCGGCCATGACCCGCAGCCGCGCGATGTCCGGCGGCGCGACGCCGCCCAGCACCTGCCCGGCGATCAGCAACGCGAGCGGCGTGCGCACGGCTTCGAGCGGATCGCCCGACCCGCCATCCGACCCGCCGACGCTGCCCATCTGCATCGCCAGCATCAGGCCCGCGGCCCAGCCGTCGGTCGCATCGACCAGGGCGTCGAGCGGTAGCGGATCCCGGGGCAAGCCGCCGGCGAGCCGGACGGCCAGCTCGCGCGCCTCGTCCTGATCGAACGCGAGCTGTCGGTGGCCGACGATCCACAACCGCGAACCGGCGAGTTGCGGGGCGAAGCTCGGGTCCGGCATGAGCTGGGATGCGAAGCAGAGCTTGCGACGGCCTGCGCAGGCGTCGATCGCGTGGGCCAGCAACGGCGCAGTGGCGCCGACGAGATGATGTGCATCGTCGATGACGATTGCGCACTCGGCCGGTAGCGCCTCCTCGAGACGGGCGAAGTAGCCGCGCGCGAAGGCAGCGGGTTCTTCGCGGTGCTCGGGCGAGAACGACGGCAGCCTGACCGCGCCGTGGGAAGCGGCGACCGCGGTGAGTGCAGCGAACAGGGCGGCGGGATCGCGATGGCGCTCATCCGCACTGAGCCAGACGATCGGCTGACGATCGCGTTGCAGATACGAGCGCAACAGCAACGTCTTGCCCGCCCCGGTCGGACCGTGGAGCCACACGGCACCCGGCAATCGCGCATCGATCAGGGAATGCAGGCGCGCCCGCTGCAACACCATGCCGCCAGCCGGTGGCTGAAGGGATGGAGTGGGAGTCTGCGCGTGTGGATCGAGCGGCACTGCGTTTGCAGGCCGGTGCCGTGCTGCCATCCATGCATTTAAAGGCAGCGAGGGCCTTCTCGCAAGATAAAGCTCCGGCAAACAGGCTTCGGTGGCTTGCATGAACATTCATGAATCGTCACGCGATGGACCCGTGCCCGCACGCGCTCATTGGGCGACCTGCGCCGTGGGCTTGATCCGCGTCGCGTCCTGCGCGACGTAGCGACCCGGGGACGTGAGCGCGCCGTGACCGACCGCGACGGTCGGGGACCGATCGTCTACGCGGGCGACAGGCGCGCGCTGGCCGATCGCGCCGTCGTCGATCGACACGATGATCGACACCATCGCGAGTGCCGAGACACAGAACAGGACCGCCATCTCGATCACGACGAAGACGGCCGTCGGCTCGACGCCGCGAGCCGGTCGACGCAGCCCGGCTCGGTCCGGCGGACAAGAAGCGACACCGCCGGCGTCGGGTTGCGAGGATTCGTTGCAGTGGGCCATGACACCTCCGGGTTCGCGGCTGATTGCCGACGACCGAAGCATCGCGTCCGGCGACCTACGGATCACCCACGCATCGCGATCGGCGGCGTTTCGAGCGGTGGGCGATCCGTAGGACGCGCGATGGCAACCTCCCGTCATCGAACGACGGAGGTGCTCATCATGTGGTTCTAGCCGCCTTGCCCTGCGCGCTAGTCGCCGAGGAATTCCGAGAACGCCTTCAGGCCTTCGACGTGGTCCGAGACGACCTTCACGATCACGACGATCGGCACGGCGAGCAGCACGCCCCAGACGCCCCAGATCCAGCCGAACAGCAACAGGCCGATGAACACCGACACGGTGTTCATCTTCGCGATCCGGCCGGCCATCCAGGTCGTCAGCACGACGCCGACAAAGGCGGCGATGACGATCGACACGCCGCCGACGAGGAAGGCCATGCCGAGCGAGCCGAACTGCATCAGCGCGGCGACACCGGTCGCCCCGGCGACGACGATCGGCCCGAAGTACGGAATGATGTGCAGCACCGCCGCGACGATGCTCCACGTGCCCGCGTTGTCGAGGCCGATGACGCG
>CAXTPX010000035.1:0-4242 GCA_964246005.1 uncultured Burkholderiaceae bacterium
AATCTCGAACTCGGTCTCGGCAATGCGTCGATCCTGGTCCTGCGGCAGATCGCCGCTGCGCTCGAATGCATGCCGGCCGACCTGCTCGCGGACGACGGCGACTCGCCCGAGCGGCTGTTGATCCGCGACCTGCTGCGGAAGCGGGACGATCGCGAACTGCGACGAGCCCGCCTCGCGCTGGCCGACCTGTTCGGCATCGCGGCGCAACCGGAGGCGCGCAAGCACCGCATCGCGCTCGTGGGGTTGCGCGGCGCCGGCAAGTCGACGATCGGTCGACGGCTCGCCGAAGATCTCGGCGCGACCTTCATCGAACTCAATCGCGAGATCGAACTCGTCGCCGGCTGCGGGCTGGCCGAGATCCACAACCTGCTCGGCCCCGCGGCCTATCGACGCTACGAGCGTCGCGCGCTCGAGGATGCCATCGAACGACATCCCGATTCGGTCATCGCTGCGCCGGGCGGCATCGTGTCGGACCCCACCACCTTCAACCTGCTGCTGTCGCGCTGCTACACGGTCTGGCTGACGGCTGCGCCGGCGGAACACATGGAACGCGTCGTCGCGCAAGGCGACACGCGGCCGATGGCGGGCAACAGCGAGGCGATGGAGGACCTGAAGCGGATCCTCGCCGGTCGCGCCGCCTTCTATCGCAAGGCCGACCTCACGTTCGACACGTCGGGCAAGACGCTCGACGTGGCGTACGAAGAACTGACGGCGATCCTGTTGAGCACCCTGGGTCGGTCATTCGGTGGTGGTGACATGCAATAAAGTGCAATCAGTGCTTGACAGCCTGAATCGCGGAACAGCACTATGCTGCCTGTCCACCGATGCCGCACGATCAGCCACGTTCGAAGAAGCGCACAACAGGAGACCACCATGGAAGCTGTCGCTCAACCCGCCGTGCAGTCGAGCCCAGGCCCGATCGACAACCCCGACGCAGACGTCCTGCACGCGACCGGGCCGATTCGGGAGTCGGGGCAGTCTGCCGCGAATGCACCGCTTGCCGCCGTCGACTACCGCATCACGCCGTCGGCTTATCGCCACTGGTCGATGAAGTTCGAAGGGCCGATCGCGACGCTCAGCCTGAACATCGATGAAGACGCAGGCATCCGTCCCGGCTACAAGCTCAAGCTCAACAGCTACGACCTGGGCGTCGACATCGAGCTGAACGACGCGGTCAACCGCATCCGCTTCGAGCACCCCGAGGTCCGTACGGTGGTCATGACGAGCCTGAAGGACCGCATCTTCTGCTCGGGCGCCAACATCTTCATGCTCGGCGTGTCGTCGCACTCGTGGAAGGTCAACTTCTGCAAGTTCACGAACGAGACGCGGAACGGGCTCGAGGACTCGAGCGCGCACTCTGGACTGAAGTTCCTGGCCGCAGTCAACGGCGCGTGCGCCGGCGGCGGGTACGAACTGGCTTTGGCTTGCGACGAGATCCTGCTGGTCGACGATCGCTCGTCGGCCGTGAGCCTGCCCGAGGTGCCGCTTCTCGGTGTGTTGCCGGGCACCGGTGGCCTGACCCGCGTGACCGACAAACGCCACGTGCGCCACGACCTCGCCGACGTGTTCTGCACGACGACCGAAGGCGTCCGCGGTGCGCGTGCGAAGGAATGGCGACTCGTCGACGACATCGCGAAGCCGGCGGCGTTCGCGGCGAAGGTCGCGGAGCGTGCCGCTGCGTTGGCCGAGCACAGCGACCGGCCCGCCGACGCGAAGGGCGTCGCCCTGACGCCGATCGAGCGCACGGTCGACGACACCGGTCTGCGCTACCGCTACGTCGACGTGTCGATCGATCGATCGAAGCGGAGCGCGACGTTCACCGTGAAGGGGCCCGACGCGCCGCTGCCCGACAGCGTCGATGCGATCGTCGAGGCGGGTGCTGCGTGGTGGCCGCTCGCGATGGCGCGCGACCTCGACGATGCGATCCTCTCGATGCGCACGAACGAGCTCGACATCGGCACGTGGCTGTTGAAGACGTCGGGTGATCCGGCTGCGGTGCTGGCGTCCGACGCGATCCTGCTGCAGTACCAGGACCACTGGTTCGTTCGCGAGACCATCGGCTTCACGCGACGCACGCTGTCGCGACTCGACGTTTCATCGCGCACGCTGTTCGCGCTGATCGACGAAGGGTCGTGCTTCGTCGGCACGCTGCTCGAACTCGCGTTGGCCTGCGACCGCACCTACCTGCTGGCATTGCCCGACGCGCCCGAGCGGGCGCCGGCGATCGTCGTCGGCGAAATCAACTTCGGGTCGTACCCGATGGCGACCGACCAGTCGCGCCTCGCCCGGCGCTTCTACGAGGAAGAGGCGGCGCTCGCGGCGGTACGCGCCACGATCGGTCGGCCGCTCGATGGCGACGCCGCGATGAAGGTCGGCCTCGTGACGATGGCGCCCGACGACATCGACTGGGCCGACGAGGTGCGGATGGCCTGCGAGGAGCGCTCGGCGATGTCGCCCGATGCGTTGACCGGCATGGAGGCGAACCTGCGCTTCAACGGCCGCGAGACGATGGCCACACGCGTGTTCGGTCGCCTCACCGCATGGCAGAACTGGATCTTCAACCGGCCGAACGCGGTCGGCGAGAAGGGCGCGCTGAAGCTGTACGGCAAGGGCGAGAAGGCGCAGTTCGACTGGAACCGGGTCTGATCAAGTTTGTCGTTCCCGCGCACGCGGGAACCCGGCGTCGTTGATTGCGGCGCGAATGAGTAACGACACTGGATTTCCGCGTTCGCGGGAAAGACGGTAAAGAGTGTTTACAGAATTTTCGACAGGAAGCTTCTCATGTCCACCATCGACTACGCCACCAAGATTCCCAACAACGTCAACCTCGCGGAAGACAAGACGCTGCAGCGCGCGCTCGAGCACTGGCAGCCCGAGTTCCTCAACTGGTGGCAGGACATGGGCCCGGACGGGTCGCACGACCACGACGTGTACCTGCGCACGGCGACGTCGGTCGACTCGGCCGGCTGGGCGCAGTTCGGCCACGTCAAGATGCCCGACTATCGCTGGGGCATCTTTCTCAACCCCACTGTTCCCCAGAAGAAGGTCGGCTTCGGCGAGAACATCGGCGCCGACGCGTGGCAGGAAGTTCCGGGCGAGCATCGCGCCAACCTGCGTCGCATCATCGTCACGCAGGGCGACACCGAGCCGGCGTCGGTCGAGCAGCAACGCCACCTCGGCTTGACCGCACCGTCGCAGTACGACCTGCGCAACCTGTTCCAGATCAACGTCGAGGAAGGCCGGCACCTCTGGGCGATGGTCTACCTGCTGCATCGCTACTTCGGCCGCGACGGTCGCGAGGAAGCCGAGGCGCTGTTGCACCGGAACTCCGGCGACCAGGACAATCCGCGCATCCTCGGCGCGTTCAACGAGAAGACGCCGGACTGGCTCGCGTTCTACATGTTCACGTACTTCACCGACCGCGACGGCAAGTTCCAGTTGTCGGCGCTGGCCGAGAGCGCGTTCGATCCGCTCGCCCGCACGACCAAGTTCATGCTGACCGAGGAAGCGCATCACATGTTCGTCGGCGAGTCCGGCATCTCGCGCGTCATCAACCGCACCTGCCAGGTGATGAACGAGCTGAAGACCGACGACCCGACGAAGATCCGCGCGGCCGGCGTGGTCGACATGGGCACGCTGCAGCGCTACCTGAACTTCCACTACTCGGTGACGATCGACCTGTTCGGCGCCGACGAGTCGAGCAATGCGGCGATCTTCTACAACTCGGGCCTCAAGGGTCGCTACGAAGAGACCAAGCGCGACGACGACCATCGGCTGCAGGGCCAGACCTACAAGGTGCTCGGCGTGCAGGATGGTCGGCTGGTCGAGCGCGAGGTGCCGATGCTGAACGCGTTGAACGAGGTGCTGCGCGACGACTACATCAAGGACTCGATCGGCGGCGTCAACCGCTGGAACAAGGTGATCGAGAAGGCCGGCCTGCCGCATCGGCTGGCCGTGCCGCACAAGGCGTTCAACCGGAAGATCGGCGCGTTGTCGAACGCGAAGTTCAGTCCCGATGGCCAGGTCGTCAGCGAAGCCGAGTTCGCGCAGCGCGAACGCGACTGGTTGCCGACGGCCGAGGACCGCGCGTTCGTCGCGTCGCTGATGGGCCGCGTGTCGGAGCCGGGCAAGTTCGCCGGCTGGATCGCGCCGCCGCCGATCGGTATCAACAAGCAGCCGGTCGACTTCGAATACGTGCGGTTCAATTGACGAAGCGCCGCGGGGCTTCGTCATCCCCGCGCA